>QOAV01000183.1 GCA_003972845.1 Gammaproteobacteria bacterium | reverse complement strand
TGTCGGGTCTGGCCATTGCCTGGGGCAAGGCCAGCGAGGTGTTTGGCGTGAGCGAGTCCGTGCATCATTCTCTCGGCTATGTGGCGCTGGTGGTGTTCGTATTACTGGCGGCGATGTACACCGCCAAGCTGATGCGTTACCCGGACATGGTGCGCAAGGAGCTGAATCATCCGGTGAAGCTGAGTTTCGTACCTACCATTTCCATCGGTCTGATTCTGCTGTCGATCTGTTTGGTGAATCTGCATCCGGCGCTGTCGAAAGGCATGTGGCTGGCCGGTACGGTGCTGCAGCTGATCCTGACCCTGTTTGTGGTGGGACGCTGGATCAATCACGGGCATTTCGAGGTTCACCACATGAATCCGGCCTGGTTCATTCCGGCGGTGGGCAATATTCTGGTGCCGATTGTCGGGGTGAAATACGCCGGGGTGGAAACGGCCTGGTTCTTTTTCAGCGTCGGCATCGTGTTCTGGCTGGTGCTGATGACCATGGTGTACTACCGCATGTTCTTTCACAACCCGTTACCGGACATGCTGGCGCCGACCCTGTTTATTCTGATTGCGCCGCCGGCGGTGGGTTTTGTCAGCTATATGAAAATTACCGGCAGTTTTGATGGTTTTGCCCATGTGCTGTATTACACCGCGTTATTTCTGGTATTGTTGCTGGCGACCATGCTGCCGAAATTTTTCAGGCTGAAGTTCTTCCTGTCCTGGTGGGCTTATTCTTTCCCCCTGGCGGCAGTAACCATCGCTACGCTGGTGATGTTCCAGCAAACCGGAGAGCTGCTGTTTCAGTGGTTGTCCCGGGGCTTGCTCGTCACCACGAGTATTCTTATCGCCGGACTGGCGCTCCGGACGATTGTGGCAATCAGCCAGCATGGTATTTGCCTGCCGGAATAATCAAGGAGAAAGACTTATGTATGCATTCGATGTAACCATCAATCAACCCATGGATCAGGCGGTGGATACCGTCATCGCGGCGCTGGCCGATGAAAAATACGGCATCGTCTCCGATGTCAATGTCAGCGGCATATTCAAGAAGAAACTGGACGTGGATTACGGCGGTTATCGTATCCTCGGCGCCTGCAAGGCCCCGCTGGCGAAAAAAGTGCTGGATGCCGATCCCAACGCCGGCGCCTTGCTGCCGTGCAATGTGGTGGTGCGCGAGAGCGGTGAAAACCGCACCACGGTGGCTTTTCTGGACCCGGTATTCATCATGTCGCATAGCGGCACGGACGCCGCCACCGAAGTCGGCGCAACGGCCAAGGAAGAATTGTTGCGGGTGAAGGACGCACTGGCCAGCCTGTAATGGTTGCGCTGCGCGGCGGCGCATTGATAGCGCCCGCCGGGTTGCGCTTCTGCTGATGCAGGCTACACTGCATTTCATGCAGTGTTTAATGACTCGTTGGCTGGTTTTTCTGGTCCTGGCAGGCAGCTTCATGCCGGCGCAGGCGGAGCTGTATCGCTATGTGGATGACTCCGGTCAGGTGCATTACAGCGACCGGGAGCCTGACGACGCCGAATTCGAGTCACTGGAAATCAAGCTGCCCGCGTCAGCTCCCGCAGATATGTCAAAAAAGAAACCGGCCGCCAAAAGCGTACTGATCTACACCTCCAGCACCTGCGCCTACTGCAAGCAGGCAAAGGCCTGGATGAAGAGCAACAAGGTGCCTTTCACCGAGCGCAACATCACCACCAGCCGCTCGGCCAGGAGAGCCTTCGACAAACTCGGCGCCCGCGCGGTGCCGGTGATACTGGTGGGCAAACAGAGGATCAACGGCTTCAACCCCCGGCGCCTGCAGGATTTGCTGGACGCTCCCTGACGGCAGAAGCGCGGCCATGGGGTTATTCGTCGCCCTTGTCTTTGTTGGCTTTGATGAAAATCATCGCGACGAGGGTGACGACGATGATGAAGGTAGCCAGCACCGTGAGAACGCCGGCCAGACCAACAGCATTGCCAAACAATAAATCCATCCAGATATCCATGATCCATCTCCGCTCTCGAATCTGTACCGCGTCAGTATAGAGAGTAGTTCCCATGCTTATCTTGATAAGGATCAAGTAATATTCAAATGGGTGGTTGGGTGGTGATTGCTTCAGTGATGATTAAAAAACAACCGTTTTTGTTCTGAAATCTCTGTTCGCAAGCTGTACAAATGCTCAGGCGCCTCAGGGCGCAACCTCCGGTCGTCCGGTCTCTGGTCCGCGCCGTGGAAACGCCGGACCCGCCAGCAGACCTGACGCGATGACAATCCCGTTACGGCTGCTGGCCGGTAATCGGTATAGCCCCGGTGCTGTTTCTGGCTCTGATCGGTCTTGTTGTGCTGTTGCAGAAAGTGCTGCTGACGCCCTGGCAACGAAGTACAATGGTGGGCCATTCAAACCAGGAGACCGCCGCATGAGAACCCCGATACAACTGCTGGTAGCCGCCTTTGTTGGCCTGATGCTGACCTTGCCCATGGTGCAAGCTGATTCGGCCCTTTTCCCTGATACGATGCAGGTGGGACCGGATGCGCTGGTACTGAATGGCGCCGGTACGCGTAAAAAGCTGTTCATTTCAGTGTATCGGGCCGGGTTGTATCTGAAACAAAAGAGCAACGATGCCCATGCAATACTGGCTGCCGACGAACCCATGGCAATCCGGCTGATTATCACCTCGTCCCTGGTAACGCCGGAGAAAATGACCAAAGCCACGCGTGAAGGATTTCGGAAATCCACCGGCGGCAATACAGCGCCCATCGCCGCCGATATCGAGAAAATGATCGGTGTGTTCAGGCAAGGCATAGAAGACGGCGATGTTTTCGATATGATCTACCAGCCGCAAACCGGGACGCGTTTTTATCGCAATGACCAGGAAAAAGGCTCAGTGGCGGGAGCGGCGTTCAAAAAAGCGCTGTTCGGCATCTGGATTTCCAACGACCCAGTGCAGAAAAACCTGAAAAAAGCGATGCTGGGTGGATGAGCCGGGCGGCGGGCTTTATTGCGCCGATAACAGTCTGGCATCCACGGACTCCTGGCGGCTGACATTGACCAGTCTCCAGGGGTATTCAGGGTCCTTGTTGCTTTTGATCCTGATGAAGTCCTGCTCGCCCCAGCGCCGCACCACTTTGGCAAAACCCGGGAAATATTCCCAGTGCGAACCGTTGGTGCAGATCAGCCGATTTTGTTCGGCGAGCTTTTCGGCGATTTGATGCCATTCGTTGATGTCGGTGTAGTCTTGGGTCATGACTCTGGCCTGCGGGAAGTGCTGGAACTCACCACTTTGTGTAAACGCGGCAGGTCTTTTTCGCTGATCCATAACCGGGCTCTGATGCCAGAGGCAATCTGCTGCAGCTCGGAAAGCTGATCCGCGGTGGCGGCAAGTTTATTGTGTAATTCTGCTGTACGCATGTGCATGGTCTCGCTGGCTGTGCGGATGTGTTTGCTGCTGTCCAGCCGGCGTTTCAGCAAATTCTTGCGTTCCTGTACCTGTGATTCCACTGGCGCAAGGATAGTGCGCAGCCAGTTGTCCGCATCGCGGTTGGCCTTGACGAATACCTCGCGTACGCCGGTTATGGCGGAGCTGTAAAACTGGTTGGCCAGCACCACCTGGCCGGTCAGATACAGCTTCAGCCCGCGCATCATATTGTTGTGGACAGCCTCCAGGTGCTTGATTTCGCGCAGGTATTTTTCGGTGGAAAAACTGCGCGGGCGCAGCCTTTTCAGGCCGTACTGCTTGCTGAATTCACGGTATGCGCCATCCATAAATTTTTTGATGTTCTGTACATCGGCAGCCGAACGCTGCATGGCGTCCTGACTGACCTGAAAAAAATTTGCCATGGCGAGCCGGATGCCGCGGGTAGTGGCGCTGAGACTCATCTCACGCCGGGTTTGCGTGGCGAGGCGGTTGATATCGGCCAGAGTCAGATGTGTATAAAGCTCGTTAGACAGACTCGTAAATGTTTTTCGTATGGTCGAGAACTGTTGCTGGCATTGCTCGAAATCAAGCTGTTCCTGGTGGATTTTACGACACAAAAGTATTTGGTGGTCACGGAGAGAACTATGGACACATAGATTTAGGAGCAAAAGTCATAAACCCTCTTTACAAGAAGCCTATTGCTGCACTACTTGGGACTACAGAGAAAGGTCTCGACAAGCAGATAGAGGAGCATGGAATATCTGGCGTATACGACAAGG
>QOAV01000020.1 GCA_003972845.1 Gammaproteobacteria bacterium | reverse complement strand
GAAATCATTTCCAAAAGCGAGGGCGAGCACGGCGGTTTCAAGGAAATCATCGCGCGCATCGTCGGGCGCGGCGCTTACTCGAAGCTGAAATTCGAATCCGGCGGCCACCGTGTACAGCGCGTGCCGGAAACCGAAGCCCAGGGGCGTATCCACACCTCGGCCTGCACCGTCGCGATCATGCCCGAAGCCGACGAAATGGACGAAATCGACCTGCGCCCGGAAGATCTGAAAGTGGACACCTACCGCGCCAGCGGCTCCGGCGGCCAGCACGTCAACAAAACCGATTCAGCCATTCGCATCACCCATCTGCCCACCGGCACGGTGGTGGAATGTCAGGACGAACGCTCACAGCACAAGAACCGCGCCCGCGCCATGAGCGTGCTGAAATCGCGCATCATGGAAATGGAACAACGCAAGGCGCAAGCCGAAGAAGCCGCCACCCGCAAAAGCCTGGTCGGCTCCGGCGACCGCTCCGAACGCATCCGCACCTACAACTTCCCCCAGGGCCGGGTCACCGACCATCGCATCAATCTGACTCTGTACAAACTCGATCAGGTGCTGCAAGGCGACCTCGACCAACTCATCGAGCCGCTGACGCTGGAGCATCAGGCGGATTTGCTGGCGGAGTTGGGGAAGGGGGAATGAATGGTGGCCAGGAGATAACATCTCTTGTGGATTGCCACTCGATACTTCCAACCCGCTCAGCGCCAGCCACGCCGCAGAGACTGAGAAAACACCAAGAGATGTTATCTCTACGCCTTCCCTCAAATCGTGCAGGGTGCGCCGACGAAAACGAGGTGGTCAGAGTAACCCGCCCCCCTGTAGCCCCCAGCCTGAAGCCGGAAGTCTCCAGTCAGGCGCGCCAGAAAGTCGGCGAGAACAACACCAGCACGGTGAAGATTTCCAGCCTTCCGAGCAGCATGGCGAAAGCGCTGAGCCATTTTACCGGGTCGGTCATGCCGGCGAAACTTGAAGCCACGTCGCCGAGACCGGGGCCGACGTTGTTGATGCAGGCGGCGACGGCGGAGAAGGCCGTCACCTGATCCACATCGGCGGCCATCATGAGCAGCATCATGATGACGAAAGATGCCACGTAAAGGCCGAAAAACCCCCATACGGCATTGGTGACTTTTTCGCTGACCTGAACATCGCCCAGCATGATGGGCAGTTGCGCGGTGGGATGCACCAGCGCCTTGATTTCACGTGCGGATTGCTTCGCCAGCAGCACCACCCGCACCACTTTCAGGCCACCCGCGGTGGAGCCTGCACAGCCGCCGATGAAGCCGGAGAACACCAGCAGCACCGGGATGAAGTCGGGCCAGTTGACAAAGTCCGCCACGCCAAAGCCGGAGGTGGTCATGAACGACACCAGTTGAAACGGGCCATGGTGCAGGTCTTCAAACACATACGGGAACCCGTCATGGATGGACAGATAGATGAAAATCAGCGCCGACGCGCCCAGCAGTATCCACAAATAGGCGCGGAATTCGGTGTCGCGCCAGTAGGCTTTCAGGCTTTTGGAATGCCAGGCGCCGTAATGCAGGGCGAAATTGACCCCGGAAAGGGCCATGAAGAAAATGGCAATCAGCTCCAGCCGGGCGGAATCGAACCAGGCGAAACTCTGGTCATGGGTGGAAAAACCGCCATTGGCCACGGTGGACAGGCTGTGCGCCACGGCGTCGAAGCCACTCATGCCTCCCGCCCAGTAGGCCAGAGCGCAGAGTATGGTGATGACCAGATAGATGGAATAGAGCGCCTTGGCCGTGCCGGTAATGCGCGGCGTCAGCTTGGCGTCCTTGATCGGCCCCGGCGCTTCGGCCTTGAACAACTGCATGCCGCCAACGCCCAGCACCGGCAATACCGCCACCGCCAGCACGATGATGCCCATGCCGCCCAGCCATTGCAGTTGCTGGCGGTAGAACAGTATGGACTTGGGCAGTGAGTCCAGACCGGAAATGACGGTGGCACCAGTGGTGGTGAAACCGGACATGGATTCGAAGAAGGCGTCGGTAAAGCTCATGGACAGCGAATGCGACAACATGAACGGTATCGAGCCCAGCGCCGAAAAAACCACCCAGAACAGGGCGACGATGATAAAGCCTTCACGGGTTCGCAACTCCCGCTGATAGTTGCGCAGGGGCAGCCACAGGGCCGCGCCCAGGGTAATGACAATGGCAAAAGTATGAGTGAACGCATCCAGCTCACGCTGGTTTTCCAGCAGGATGGATACGAAAATGGGCGGAATCATGCTGAAACTGAATATCACCAGCAACAGACCGAATATCTTCAGCAGAAGACGGAGGTTCATGGCTTAGTCAGGCATCAGGCTGGAAATAGCTGGCCACGGTGCCGAGCAGGGTTTTGTCACGAAGCAGCATGACAATATGGTCGCCGGTCTCGATGATGGTGTCATGGTGTACGGCGATCATTTTGCCGTTGCGCACGATGGCGCCAAGCACTACCCCTTCGGGCATGTCAATCTGGTCAACGCGCCGCCCCACCAGCAGGGAATCGTCTGGCTCTCCGCTGGCCACCGCCTCCATGACCTCCGCGCCGCTGTCCTGCAAGGGGTAGACTTTCTCCACATGGCCGCGGCGCACGTAGCGCAGGATACTGCCGGCAGTGATCTTGTCCGGCGAAAAAGCGATATCGATGGGTCCGCCCTGAATCATGTCCACATAAGTCGGCTTGTTCACCAGGCACAGGGTCTTGCGCGCCCCCAGCCGCTTGGCCAGCATGCTGGACAGTATATTGGCCTCGTCCTCGCTGGTGATGGCGCAAAAAACATCGGTGTCGCCGATGCCTTCGCTGACCAGCAGATCACGATCGGTGGCGTCGCCACTGAGTACGATGGTTTTATCCAGCAGCGGAGCAATCTGCGCCGCCCGCTCGGCGGATTTCTCGATAATCTTGACCTGGAAATCGTGCTGCAGGGCCAGAGCTACGCGCTTGCCAATATGCCCGCCGCCAGCCAGTATCACCCGTTTGTAGGGTCGCTCGGGCTTGCGCAGCTTTTTCATGATGTCCAGGGTCAGCTTCGGCGGAGACATGTAAAAAAGCTGATCTTTTTCCTCGATCACCGTATCGGCATCGGGAATCAGCAACTTGCCATCGCGGATAACAGCCAGCACCCGGACCAGTGGAAAGGTATCGTGCAGCTTGCGCACCGTATAACCCAGCGCCTTGACATCGGGCTGCACGGTAACCGATACCAGATGCGCCGCGCCGCCGGCAAATTCGATGACCAGATTCGCCCCCGGATATTCGACAAAATTCTGTATGTAACGCGTTACCAGCGCTTCGGGCCTGATGAGGACGTCGATGGGAATATTGTCCCGAGAGAACAGCTCCTCGTGAGAGAGGTAATCAGTATCGCGAATACGAGCGATTTTCAACGGCACCTGGTACAGGCTCCAGGCAATCTGGCAGGCGATCATGTTGTCTTCGTCACGGGACATGACGGCGATGATCAGATCGGCGGAAGCGGCGTTGGCCTGCTCCAGTGTGGTCGGGTGCGGACCTATGCCGGTAACGGTGGAGATATCAACGCGATCCTGCAATTCCTGCAGCAGCGTTCGGTTCACATCAACAACGACCACATCGTTATCTTCACTCGCCAGATGTTTGGCCACTGACGAGCCGGTGCGCCCTGCGCCCAAAATGATGATTTTCAAAAGACGAACTTCATATCGCTTCAGAAGCGCAGATTATACGCCTGCGGGCGTCGTCAGGAAGGGGTTGGGACAATAAACTTCAAGCAAATTTCCGCCGGTACCGGCGCAGCATGGAGGCAACGCCCTCAACTCCACCGCAATGGACATACAGTACCGGCGATGCAAGCCGCGCACACAGCAAAGTGCGCCATCCCACCGGGTCATACAACAAGTCGAAGGTAATACCGGTTTCATCCTTCAGCGCCCGCCAGATGGCAAGCGAAGTCTCGTCCAGCTTGCCGAAAACGTGCCTGAACGGCGGTTCGATGACCAGCGGATGACTGGCCGGGTCCGGTTGCAAAAGGGAAAACTGCCGGCGCAGATAATCAGCATCACCGACGCAGGGCGTGGTCGCCACGGTAAAATCCAGATGCCGCTGCAAATACAGCGCCGTGGCGCCGGTGCCGGATGGCAGAAACACGGTCAACTGAGTCAGGCCCAGGTCGTCGGCAAAGCGGCGGATTTCCCGCGCCAGACGGGC
>QOAV01000181.1 GCA_003972845.1 Gammaproteobacteria bacterium | reverse complement strand
TCACGAGCGCCCGCAGAAAGGCCGTTATCGGCAGTTTCACCAGATTGGTGTGGAAGCGTTTGGCATGGCCGGGCCGGAAACGGATGCCGAGATTATCCTGCTCAGCGCGCGTATCTGGCAACGTATCGGCCTGAACAATCTGCGTCTGGAGATCAATTCGCTGGGAACGCAACAAAGCCGCATTGCATATCGCGACAAACTGGTGGCCTATTACATGGCGCACGAATCGCAGCTGGACGCAGACAGCAGGCGCCGCTTGCAAACCAATCCGCTACGCATACTGGACAGCAAGAATCCCGACATGCAAACCCTGAATGCTGGCGCGCCTTCCCTGTCTGACGCGCTGGATGAGGAATCGAAAACTCATTTCTCGGCTGTGTGCGGCCATCTCGACGCCGCCGGCATTGAATACACGGTCAACCCGCGGCTGGTGCGCGGACTGGATTATTATTCGAAAACAGTTTTCGAGTGGATTACCGATGAACTTGGAGCGCAGGGCACGGTCTGCGCCGGCGGCCGCTACGACGGTCTGGTGGAGCAGCTTGGCGGCCGCCCCACGCCAGCCTGCGGCTTTGGAATGGGTCTCGAGCGTCTGGTATTATTGCTGATGAATCAGCACCCGGCGCCGGACCACAATACACCGGATATATATCTGGTGTGGCAGGGCGAGGGGGCGGCGCAAGAGGCCATGCGGGTTGCTGAAGAATCGCGCGATGCGGGCTACAAGGCATTGTTCGATGGCAACGGCGGCAGTTTCAAATCCCAGTTCAGGCGCGCTGACAAAAGCGGCGCCCGTTTTGCCCTGGTGCTGGGCGAACAGGAAGTACAAGACAACAACGTGGTGGTAAAAGACCTCACCCGTGGCGAACAGGTCACTGTCGCCCGCGATACATTCATCCAAACCCTGTCGGCGTTGGCCGACACCGACCAGGAACGAGGAAAGCACGGTGGCTGATCCATTTTTACACGAAGACGACGAGCTGGAAAAAGTAAAGGCGTGGTGGAAGGAAAACGGCAAGTCCATCATCATTGGCGTTGGCCTCGGGCTCGCCATCATTATCGGCACCAATGCCTGGAAAAGCTGGAAAATACGCCAGGCCGAGCAGGGTTCGGCTCTGTACGAGCAGATGATGATGCAACAGGACAGTAACAAGGAAGCCTTCACCCAGGCCGCGCAAAACCTCATGAGTCAGTACGGCAGTACGGGTTATGCCGGTCTTGCGGGTCTGATGCTGGCAAAACAGGCCTGGAACGACGGAGACAAGGCCGCCGCCCAGGAAAAGCTTGAATGGGTCATGAACAACGCCAAAATGCCTTCGCAGAAGAATATAGCGCGCATTCGGCTGGCGACTGTTTATCTGGACAGCGGTAACCGCGACCAGGCTGCCTCGCTGCTGGCTGTGCCGGCTGAAGAGAAAGTCGGGTTTGAATCGTGGTATGCCGAACTGGCAGGTGATCTGAAACATGCTGCTGGTGATATCGACGGCGCTCGCGACGATTACACCACTGCGCTGAAGGACCTGGCGTCGTCATCGGATTATCGGGATGCCTTGCAAATGAAGCTGGATAACGTGGGTGGCGAGAGTGTCAATAAATAAGCTGCTAGTCGGTGCTGTTGCAACGCTGCTGCTGAGTAGTTGCGGGCTGTTTTCGGGCAAGGCCAAAACCGGGCCCGAGCCCGCGCCCTTGCAGGAAATCGAACAGACCGTCGCGATTGAAAAACTGTGGTCGGAAGATACCGGCAATGGATCAGCCGGTCAGTATCTGAAACTGGTGCCGGCGCTGGGCGCCGACGCGGTATTTGCCGCCGATTACAATGGCAGGGTCAGCGCCTATGCGCAGGACAGCGGCAAGCGCCTGTGGCGCACCAGAATCAAGGAAAACATCACCGGCGCAACCGGCTACGGCGGCGCCAGTGTGTTTGTGGGTACGCTGAAAGGTAATGTATACGCCTTCGATGCGGACACCGGAGAGCAGAACTGGAAAACCGGTATTTCTTCGGAAGTGCTGGCGCCGCCGGTGAGCAATGGCTCGGTGGTGGTGGCCAAGTCCACCGATGGAAAACTGTTCGGGCTGGATGCCGCCGATGGCGAGAAAATCTGGTTGTACCAGCGTACCGTGCCAACGCTGAGTTTGCGCGGCACCTCTGCGCCGGTGATTTTCCAGAACGTCGTGCTCAGCGGTTTTGCCAGCGGCAAGCTGACCGCCAACGACCTGGCTACCGGCCGTATATTGTGGGAAGTCAGTGTTTCCTATCCCAGCGGCCGCAGCGAAATAGACCGGCTGGTGGATGTCGATGCCAGCCCGTTGATCGCCAATGGCATTCTGTACACGGCCGCTTATCAGGGCCAGATCAACGCCATCTCGCTGCGCACCGGTCGCCGCGTGTGGACGCGCAAGGTATCCACGTTCGAAGACATGGCCGTGGACGGCCGTAATTTGTATCTTGTAGACAATGAAAGCCGCGTACGCGCTCTGGATATGCAGACTGGCGAACCGGTGTGGACCCAGGACTCTCTGCTCGGGCGCAAACTCACCGGCCCGGCGATCATCGGCCAGTATATTGCCGTAGCCGACTATAAAGGCTATGTGCATTTGCTGGAGCCGTCGGACGGAAAACTGGTCGGCCGTACCAGGGTCGGTGGTGGCGGCGCATTGTCGACGCCGGTGAGCGACGGTGAGCGTCTGTTTTTGCTCACCAGCAAGGGCAAGCTCACCGCTCTGGGTCTGAAATAAGCACCCCGTCCATGAAGCCGGTTATCGTTCTGGTGGGTCGTCCCAATGTGGGCAAGTCCACCCTGTTCAATCAGCTTACACGCAGCCGCGATGCGCTGGTGGCGGAAGAGCCGGGTCTCACCCGTGATCGCCAGTACGGCGAGGGCAAGCTGGGCGAAAAGCCGTTTCTGGTGGTGGATACCGGCGGCATCGACATCGAGAAAGAAGGCATCAACGCCGAAATGCGTTCACAGGCGCAACTGGCCATGGACGAAGCCAGTACCGTGATACTGGTGACCGATGCGCATGAAGGCCTCACCGCCATTGAGCAGGATCTGGCCGAGAAACTGCGTTCCACCGGCAAGCCGTTCTGGGTAGCCGTGAATAAGACCGAAAGCCTTGATCCGGACGTGGCCGTGGCCGATTTCTATCAGCTATCCGCCAAGGGTGTACTGCCCATAGCCGCCGCTCACCGTCGCGGCGTGCAGTCGCTGGTGGAACAGGTGATGGAAGAATATCCCGCCGTGGAAGAGGAAGAAGAGAAAGAAAAGAAAATACCCTACATCGCCGTGGTGGGCCGCCCCAATGCTGGCAAGTCCACTCTGGTCAACCGTTTGCTCGGGGAGGAACGGGTGGTGGTGTTCGACCAGCCCGGTACCACTCGCGACAGTATTTTCGTGCCGCTGGAACGCGATGACAAGGAATACATGTTCATCGACACTGCGGGCATACGCCGGCGCGGCAAGGTATCCGAGCGGGCGGAGAAGTTTTCCATCGTCAAGACCATTCAGGCCATCGATCAGGCCAATGTGGTGATCGTCTTGTTCGACGCGCACCGTGAAATATCCGAGCAGGACATCCGCCTGGCCGGATTCGTTGCCAACAAGGGCAGGGCGGTGATCGTCGCCGTGAACAAATGGGATGGCCTGAGTCGGGAAAAACGCAAGGAAGTGAAAAAGGACCTTCTGCGTAAACTGCCGTTTCTGCAATATGCCCGCGTACTTTTTATTTCCGCCCTGCATGGCACAGCCGTGGGTGATTTGTATCCCGCCATCGACGAGGCCTATGCCTCAGCCATGGCGGAGCTGGCCACCCCGGATTTGACCCGCGCCATCCGCGAAGCGGCTGAAAAGACCCCGCCGCCGATGGTGGAAGGCCGCCGCATCAAGCCGAAATTTGCCCACCAGGGCGCAAAAAATCCACCCGTCGTCGTCATTCACGGTAATCAGGTGGATAAACTCAAGCGGCCGTACAAGCGTTATCTGGAAAACGTGGTGCGCAAGGAGTTCGATCTGTGGGGAACGCCCATACGCATCGAAACGCGCGAACAGGCTAATCCGTTCAAGGAACGCAACAAGAACGCCAAACCGACTTATTCGAGAAAACTCAGACGCAAGATTCGTTGATACAGGACAGACCATGAACACACTCATTACCGGCGGCACCGGTTTCATCGGCGCGCGACTGGCGCAGCGCTGCCTGCAACGCGGTGATACA
>QOAV01000120.1 GCA_003972845.1 Gammaproteobacteria bacterium | reverse complement strand
CGACGACGACCGCGGCTTCGTCGGGAATATCGCGGATGATCACCGGCACCCGGTGCAGGCCGGCCATTTGCGCGGCGCGCCAGCGGCGCTCGCCAGCGATGATTTCGTAATTGCCGCTCTCGATCTTGCGCACCACCACGGGCTGGATGATGCCCTGGGTCTTGATGGAGTCGGCCAGTTCCTGCAGGGCGGCTTCGTCCATATGAGTGCGGGGCTGGTATTTGCCGCGCTGGATCAGGTCAACCGGCAGCTCCCTGAGCTGGTCGGCATCGCTGGCGGCGGCCGGTTTTTCGCCGGGTTTTGATCCGCCCAGCAGGGCGTCCAGGCCTCGCCCCAGTCTCGGTTTTGCATTCATGCGGCTTGGTCTCTCCTGATGATTTCTCCGGCCAGCGCGAGATAGGCCTGCGCTCCCTTGGAGGTGATATCGTATTCGGTTATGGGCTTGCCGTAACTGGGCGCCTCGGCCAGACGGATGTTGCGCGGTATGATGGTGCGATAAACCTTGTCGCCAAAATGCGTGGTGAGCTGGTCGGACACTTCCCGCGCCAGGTTGTTGCGCTGATCGAACATGGTGCGCAGCAAACCTTCGATGATCAGATCGGGATTCAGCGTTTCGCGGATGCGCTTGATGGTGCCGACCAGATCCGTCAGGCCTTCCAGCGCGAAATATTCACACTGCATGGGAATCATCACCGAATCGGCGGCGACAAAGGCGTTCAGGGTCAGTATGTTCAGCGCTGGCGGGCAGTCGATGAAAACGAAGTCGTATTGGTTGCGTATATCGGCCAGCGCCTTGCGCAGCAAATATTCGCGCCGATCCATATCGAGCAGCTCGACCTGCGCGCCCGACAGGCTCTTGTTGGCCGGAATGATGTCGAAACCGGATTCGGTAGAGAGGATGACTTCCGGCGCCTGTCGCAGACCAATCAGCAGTTCGTAGATGGTGCCGGTCACTTCATCCTTGTCGATACCGCTGCCGGCGGTGGAGTTGCCCTGCGGGTCGAGGTCGATGAGCAAGATCCTGCGGCGGGTTTTGGACAGCGCCGCCGCCAGATTGATGCTGGTGGTGGTCTTGCCCACGCCGCCCTTCTGGTTTGCTATGACAAATACTTTACTCATGAACCTTTTCGTATGATGGCCAGACGCCTGAGAGCGTTCAGGCCCGGTATGTGAAGATCGACTATGTTTTCCACGCTGTAATCCGGCGGCAGTTGCACCAGCTCCTGCTCCAACTGCCAGCTTTTCATCAGCAGCAAGCAGCCGCCCGGCTTGCACAGATGACCGGCCCGGCGAATGATGTCGCCGGCGCTGGCCAGAGCCCGAGCCGTGAGAGTATCAAAAGAATGCGCCGGGTGATATTCCTCCAGCCGGCTGCGCACGATTTCCACATTGGGCAGGGAAAGCTCGCGCACCACGTTGTTCAGGAACAGGGTTTTCTTGCGGTTGCTGTCCAGCAGTACGAACCGGCGTTGCGGGTAGCGGATCGCCAGTGGTATCCCCGGCAGACCCGCGCCGGTGCCGAGGTCGGCCACGTTGTTTCCTTCGACATAATCGGCGATGGCCAGACTGTCGAGTATGTGGCGCGGGATCATTTCCTGCGCGTCCCGCACCGCGGTCAGATTATAGGTCCGGTTCCATTTTTGCAGCAGCTCCAGATAGGCGGCGATTTTTTCCTCGCCGCCGGGCGGCAGGCCCGCGCCCGACAGGGCTGTTTTCAGCACCGTTGGTTGCGGCATTCAGGCGGCGCGGCGCTTGAGATGAATCAGCAGCAGCGAAATGGCCGCCGGGGTGACGCCGGACAGACGCGAGGCCTGACCGATGGTGTCCGGCCGCGCGCTCTCCAGTTTTTGCCGCACCTCATTGGACAGGCCGGAAACGCTGGCGTAATCGAAATCTGCCGGCAGCTCGGTGTTTTCGTGTTTGCGATGGCGCTCGATTTCCTGCTGCTGGCGCGCGATGTAACCGGAATATTTGGCATCGATTTCGATCTGTTCGGTGACCGCCTCATCGAGATCATGACTCTCTATGCCGGGAATGGACATGAGCTGTTGGTAACGGATATGGGGCCGGCGCAACAATTCGTCCAGGGTGTTTTCCCGGCTTATTTCAGCCTGCAGCAATTCGCTGGCCTGCGGCAGGGAGCCAGCAGGTATCCGCTGATCCTTGAGCCGCGCTTCTTCCCGTTCGATGGACTCTCTTTTTTCGCTGAAAGCGCGCCAGCGCTCGTCATCCACCAGGCCCAGCTGCCGCCCGGTTTCGGTGAGACGGCGGTCGGCGTTGTCTTCGCGCAGCAACAGGCGGTATTCGGCGCGGGAAGTAAACATGCGATACGGCTCCTGCGTGCCCTGCGAAACCAGGTCGTCGATCATTACCCCCATGTAGGCTTCGTCACGTCGCGGCGACCAGCCTTTTTCACCGCGCACCCGGCGCGCCGCGTTCAGTCCCGCCACCAGGCCCTGCGCGGCGGCTTCCTCGTAGCCGGTGGTGCCGTTGATCTGGCCGGCGAAATACAGGCCCTCGACGTGCCTGGTCTCCAGGGTCAGATGCAGATCGCGCGGGTCGAAAAAATCATATTCGATGGCGTAGCCGGGGCGCGTGATCTGCGCTTTCTCGAAGCCCTTGATGGAGCGCACGAAATCGTATTGCACATCAAACGGCAGGCTGGTGGAAATGCCGTTGGGATAGACCTCGCCGGCGTTCAGGCCCTCGGGCTCGACAAAAATCTGGTGGTTGTCCCTGTCGGCAAAGCGCACTACCTTGTCCTCGATGGACGGACAATAGCGCGGGCCCACGCCTTCGATTTCACCGGAAAACATGGGGCTGCGATCCAGCCCGCCGCGTATGATGTCGTGGGTCTTTTCCGAGGTGTGGGTGATATGGCAAACCACCTGCTCGGGAAAGTCGCCCGGCTTCGCCAGGAAGGAAAAACCTCGCACCGGATGGTCGCCGGGCTGTTCCTCCATCACCGAAAAGTCGATGCTGGATGTCTTGATGCGCGGCGGCGTTCCGGTTTTCAGGCGTTCTACGCGGAACGGCAATTCGCGCAGGCGCGCCGCCAGCTTGTTGGAAGCCGGGTCGCCGGCGCGGCCGCCGCCATAGTTAGCCTCGCCGATGAATATCCTGCCGCCAAGAAAGGTGCCGGTGGTCAGAACCACGGCCGCTGCGGTAAAAGCCAGTCCCATTTCAGTCTCTACGCCCGCCACCCGGCCGTTTTCCAGCACCAGATCGGTCACCGCCTGCTGGAACAGGGTCAGGTTTTGCTGATGTTCCAGGGCCTGGCGTATGGCCTGTTTGTACAGCTGGCGGTCGGCCTGTGCGCGGGTGGCGCGTACTGCCGGGCCCTTGCGCGAATTCAGGGTCCGAAACTGGATACCGGCGCGATCGGCGGCACGGCCCATGATGCCGCCCAGGGCGTCGATTTCTTTCACCAGGTGGCCCTTGCCTATGCCGCCAATGGCGGGGTTGCAGGACATCTGACCCAGCGTTTCGATATTGTGCGTAAGCAGCAGGGTGCTGGCGCCGGTGCGCGCCGAAGCCAGGGCCGCCTCGGTGCCGGCGTGGCCGCCGCCGATGACTATGACATCGAATGTTTCGGGATAACGCATGTACGGTCTTCAGAAAAAACGGGGGCAGATTATAACACCCGGCGAATTCGGCGCGCTAAACGACATGCGAATGTGCTGTCTCGGGTAAATCATTTGCCGATGCAGAAGTCCGAAAAGATCCGGCCCAGCAGGTCATCGGAGGTAAAGTCCCCGGTTATTTCAGACAACGCCTGCTGAGCAAGGCGCAGTTCTTCCGCCAGCAATTCTCCCGCCTGTAATTCATTCAGCGCTACTTCGCCCTGTTTGACATGCCGCTGCGCCCGGTTCAGCGCGTCGATATGGCGGCGCCGGGAAATCATGGCGGAGCCGCCTTCGTTGCGAAAGCCCGCCTGTTCGTGGATGGCGCGGATCAGGGCGTCGATGCCAGCGCCGGTTTTGGCGGAAATGTAGTAACGGTTTTCTCTGAAACCAGCTTGATCGCCGGTTAAATCCACCTTGTTAACGATAGTGAATACTCGCTTATTATCGGGGTTGCTGAATTGGGCGATATGCTTTCCGGCGTCTTCCAGATCATCGGATTCGACCATATGCAGCACCAGATCGGCTTCGGCAATTTTTTCGCCTGCGCGTCTCACGCCCTCTTTCTCGATAACATTGTCCGTATTGCGCAG
>QOAV01000080.1 GCA_003972845.1 Gammaproteobacteria bacterium | reverse complement strand
ATTTTTTCGCCCGGATCCACATGAATGCTGACGCCCTTCAGCACCGGTTTCTCGTCATAGGAAAAATGTATATCGTCGAGATCCACCGATACGGTATCACGATCCAGGAACGGATTTTTCCGGTGCGGATATTGTGGTTCCTGATGCAGCGCCAATAACTGGTTGATACGTCCCAGCGCCGCTTTTGCCGCGAACCAGGCGTACTGAATATTCAGCACATCCTGCACCGGCGCCATCATGAACCACAGATAACCGAACACGGCCATCATTTTGCCCACGGTGAGGCCGGAGAACACTACCATGAGCATGCTGATCGCGCGGAAAGCATCGAAGCCCACCAGAAAGATACCGAAAGACAGGCGTGATGCGGCATCTGACTTCCAGGAAAAGGCGGCGGAATGGGTTTTGATGTCGCGCGCACGATCCACCACTCGCTGCAGAAACAGTTTGTCCCGGTTGTAGGCGCGCAATTCCTGGATGGCGCCCAGCGTTTCCGCAACAGATTGCTGAAACAGGGCAAAGGCGCTGTTTTCCTGCTTTTTCAGGTTTTTGACTTTTTTGCCAAACGCCACGGTAAAATAAATCACCACCGGGTTAAGCAACAGGATGAACAGGGCCAGCTTCCAGTGCATCCACAACAACACCATACTGACGCCCAGCAAAGTCAGCCCGGCAATCAGGGTTTTGGAAATGGACTGACCGACAAACTCGTCAACAGCGTTGATATCCGTCACCAGATGTGACGCCACCGTGCCGCTGCCCAGGGTTTCATACTCCGCCATGGAAACTTTCTGCAAGCGCTGCAACAAATGCTTGCGCATACGGTAGGTAATATCTTTCGAAATCAGCGTGAATTGACGCGTCTGCCAGACATTCAGCATCAACGCCGCCAAGCGCAGAAAAATGGTCGCCAGCAACATGGCGCCTATATACAAAACTGGCCCATGCCAGTTTGACGGAAAAAGCCTGTCCAGAAAATGCACCAGCGTCCCCGGCTTTTTCAGCAGCACCTCGTCCACCAGCAGCGGCATCAACAACGGAATGGGCACCGCCGCCAGAACCGCCAGAATTGCCATGACATTGGCCTTGATCAGATTGGGCTTGTGCTCCAGAGCAACGCCATAAATATAACGCCAGGTGTACTTTTGCAGCGGTGGAGATGGCTGTGGCGGGTCAAATGACGATTTTTCTGTCATGGCAAGTATTCTAGCCCGGCTGTGACACAGTTCACAGACAGCTGCGGGCGGCACCGATAAAGTACGCCATATCCATGACACTTACTTGAAAATATATATAGATAGGCTACACTTATAATGATATACATTATGTTATTACTACAACTGATTGTTTATATTGATTACTCACTCAGCGAGTGGAGCAGAAATGAACAGTTCAAACCATAGTGACCAGCCTCACCCGGCTTATGTTCGCCAGACTGAATTGCTGTGGACGCCCCAACCCCATTCACAAAGCCAGCTGAAAAACTGCTGTTTCTGCCTTTCTGACTGGCTGATCTACCTTGCCGCCACGCTTTCCATCGTGCTGGGAGGAATAATCTTTATCGCGTTTGCCCTCAGCAAACCGGCTGTTCACTATTTGCATCGCCGCTTCTCCCTGCACTTGCCCGCCAGAGGGCTGGCGTTAAAGGACTGAATCCCGGCGCCGCGCAGCGGCTAGCCATTTTCCAGCAACAGTTTCAAATCGATCAGCGCTGCATTGGCGCGCGAAATATACGATGCCATGATCAGCGAATGATTGGCTACAAAGGCAAAACCGCGGCCATTGAGAATGACCGGACTCCAGATGGCGTCCTGGGTGTTCTCCAGCTCGCGTGTGATCTGTTTCAGGCTGATGCGGGCGTTTTTCTTGCTCAGCACCGAAGCAAAATCCACTTCCACCGCTTTGAGCAGCTCGATCAGCGCCCAGCACTGCCCGCGGGCCTCGAAAAACACGTCGTCGATGAGGGACCACGGGGTTTTCACCCGCGCAGATGGTGGCGCCGGCGTGGACTGGCTGCCAGCCGAATCACCGGCCAGATCGACATTCAGCCGATCCTGGCCGATGGCCGCGCTCAATCGCGTGGACAGGCTGCCGAGACGCTTTTCCACCAGCGCCAGCCAGTCATGCAGATTGTCGGCACGAGCATAGAACTGGGCGTCGGGCTCGCTGACATTGGCCAGACGGCTCAGATAACGCTTCAGCGCCTTGATCGCCTTGCGGTATTCGCCTTCGGTATCGGGCAGAATCCAGGACTCGGAATCAAAATTGAACTGCGGCTCGGCAATGATCAGATCCCGGTCTTCCACCGACTGGGACTGGGAACGGGAAAAATCGTTGCGCATGGCGCGCGTCATGTCCCGAATCTGTACCAGTATGCCGAATTCCAGGTTGGGCATGTTGTCCAGCAACACGCCTGGCGGCATGATGTCATTGCTCAGATAACCACCGGGTTTTTCCAGCAGGGTCTGGCCCAGCCGGATTACGGTGGCGGTGGTGGTAAAGCCGGTCACCGGCTTTGCGCCGATCTCCTTCGCCATCTCCGCCGCATTGGTCTTGACGTCAAACAGCTCCGGAGTGCGGCTCCACCAGATACCCAGCACCAGAGTCAGCGTGGTGCCAATCAGCAGCAGTGACACAAGCACATAAAAAACTCCGCGCGCCTTGACCGCAAGCGGGTTGTATAACCACAGCCATTTGGACGCCATGCCGCCCAGGCGGGACAAGAATCCGCGTTTTTCCATGACCTCTGTCTCCTGCGTGAAGTGTTTTTCGTTTTCATGCTTTACCGGGCATTATATCGCCTATGGGATTCTTGTATCGGGACAAATCAATGATAATCTACACGCCGACTGTAACGAGCTGGGAAAAATATGCATCATAAAACCGGATTGATCTTCGCCTTGCTGGCGCTTTTTCTGGCAGCGCCCGCGCAGGCCAGCGATTACGCCAAGGAATCCCGCTGGGCGGATCAGATACTCGATGGCCTGTTCGATGGCGAACCAGTCTGGCTGGAAGCTGATGGGCATCGTTTCCTGAGCATCTGGACGCCGGCCAAGAACAACCCCAAGGGGGCCGCCATACTGCTACACGGCACCGGCGTGCACCCGGACTGGCCGCAGGTGATCTCACCGCTGCGCACCGCGCTCCCGGACCAGGGCTGGAGCACGCTGTCATTGCAAATGCCGGTGCTGGGCGCCACCGCCACCATGAACGATTACGCTGCCGAGCTGGACGAGGCTGACGCCCGCATCGATGCCGCAGTGGAATACCTGCAATCCAGAAAAGTGAAAAAGATCATCCTCATCGGCCACAGCCTGGGCGCGGCCATGGGATCGCATTATCTGGCGCAACGCCCGGCATCACCGATCCAGGTTTTTGTCGGCCTGGGCATGGGCGACAGTCGTATCGACGCCCTGAACAATGCCAAAAACCTGGCCAAAACCACGCGCCCGGTAGTTGATGTCTACGGTGAAAACGACCTGCCCAATGTGGTAGCCTCGGCCAAACAGCGCAAGGCGGCGCGCAAATCCACCGGCACTCTGTACAAACAGGTGGAAATCAAGGACACCGATCATTTTTTCACCGGTCACGAACAGGAAGCCATCGACGATGTGGTCAAATGGGCGAATTTCATGCTCGGCGATGTTGAACCGTGGTATCCGTCACACTAGGAGTCTGGAGAAATGCACCATCTGCTGCTGACGCTGCACATACTGGCTTTTACCGTCTGGGTCGGCGGCATGTTCTTTGCCCATATGGCCCTGCGCCCGGCTGCGCAGGCCACTCTGGAGCCGGCCCAGCGCCTGCCCCTTTTCAGTAAAGTATTCGACGGTTTCTTTCCGTGGGTCTGGGTAGCCGTGTTGCTGCTGGTGGGAACCGGCTACTGGCTGATTTTCCGCATGGGAAGTTTTGCCAACGTGGGCCTGAATATCCATGTCATGGCTCTGATCGGAGACGTCATGGCGGTCATATTCATGTTCATCTTTTTTTCACCTTACCCGAAACTGCGCGCCGCTGTTTCCTCCGGTGACCTGCCAGAGGCGGGAAAGCAACTGGCTCGCATACGTCACATGATAGCCGTCAATCTGGCTCTGGGGCTGGCAACTATCGTTGTCGCGGTCGCCGGCAGACTGATTCTCTAATCCGCAGCAAAGCTCCCGCCAGACGTGTATCCCGGCGGCCGGTCTCCATTCAAATCAACGCATGCCCCGCTTTCC
>QOAV01000015.1 GCA_003972845.1 Gammaproteobacteria bacterium | reverse complement strand
TCCAATTCCGACCCGGTCACCGGTCAGGCGGCCTGGTTCGATGTGCGCGTCAAGGTATACAAGGCCGATGACAGCGAGAAAAAACAAACATCGCCGCAATTCCCCGGCATGAAAACCGTGCCGGGCGCGGAACGCCGCAAATCCCGATGGCAGGCGTATTTCAACGGTTTGGGCGGCAACAGGAAAGCATCATGACGCAACTCGCTCTGGTTATTGATCTGAATGTCTGCGTCGGCTGCCACGCCTGCGTCACCAGTTGCAAGGAATGGAACACCTCGGGCTGGGCCGGGCCGCTGACCGACCAGAATCCCTATGACGCCGATCCCAGCGGTTGTTTCTTCAACCGGGTGCAAACCTACGAAATCGGTGAGTTCCCGCTCACCGAGACCGTGCATTTTCCAAAAAGCTGCCTGCATTGCGAAGATCCGCCCTGTGTGCCGGTGTGCCCCACCGGCGCCAGCTACAAGCGCGAGGAAGACGGCATTGTGCTGGTGGACTATGACAAGTGCATCGGCTGTAAATACTGCTCCTGGGCCTGCCCCTACGGCGCGCGGGAGCTGGATGAAAAACAGAAAGTCATGAAAAAATGCACCCTCTGCGTGGACCGCCTCTACGATGAGACATTGCCGGAAAGTGAACGTAAACCGGCCTGCGTGCTGGCCTGCCCCACCAGCGCGCGGTTGTACGGCGACGTACATGATCCTGAATCCGATGTGTCAGTGAAAATTCGTGAGGAAGGCGGCTACCAGCTGATGCCGGAATGGGGTACGCACCCGGCGAATCACTATCTGCCACGCCGCAAAACCCGCATCCACATCCACAAGGATGAGCTGGTGCGTTCAGACAATCCGCTGGAAAAAGAGAAAATCAGCAAGCTGCCGTCCAGCGAACCGACACTCGACGATATCACCAGCTGGTAACAGGAGCCAAGCATGCGTCCCGCATTTTCAGTCATCTTTCTCACCACACTGATCGGTGTGGGTCAGGGTCTGTTTCTGGCGCTGTTTACCGGCCAGATCTATTCTCTCGCCAAGCTGTTGCCGGCCCAGGACAGCCGGGTGTTTTACGCCACTGGCAGCGCAGTAGCCCTGACCTTTCTCGTACTGGGGCTGGCGGCTTCGGTATTTCACCTGGGGCGTCCGGAACGGGCCTGGCGATCGGCCGCCAAATGGCGCAGCTCCTGGCTGTCTAGGGAAGTCATCATATTGCCCATTACCCTGTTCCTGGTGTTTCTGTATGGCGCTCTGCACTATTTCGGTTATACCGAGCCGTTATTCGTGATTCAGGGCTCGTTACCGGTCGATCCGACACTTATTGTAGGCGTGCTGGCCACGATCAGCACCTTCCTGCTGTTTCTATGCACCGGCATGATTTACGCCAGCCTGCGCTTCCTGCAGGAATGGCACAGCGCCCTCACCGTGTTCAACTATATCCTGCTGGGCGCGGCTTCGGGCTTCATGCTGGCAACCGCCTATTCGGCGTTGCTCGGCATCCATCTGGTGGGGTTTTACGGCGCCTGGGCGGTGGTTCTGACCCTGGCGGCTTTCATTTCAAGAATGGCATCGCTGATGCGCAACAGGACTATCAAGCGCAAGTCCAGCATCCAGTCCGCCATCGGCGTGCGACATAATCGCATCGTGCAGGAATCGCAGGGCTTCATGGGTGGCTCTTTCAACACGCGGGAGTTCTTTCACGGTAAAAGCCGGTTGATGCTGAAATGGGTCAAACACGGTTTTATCGTGCTGACTTTTTTCGTACCGGTGGTACTGGTGGGTATCGCCTACAGGAATTCGTCGGAAACACTGGCCCTGTGGGCATTTGTAGTGCAGTACATCGGCCTGTTGATGGAGCGCTGGTATTTCTTTGCCGACGCCAGTCATCCGCAGAATATCTACTATCAGAGCATCGCCTGACCTGCTTTGCTCAACGGGCAGGACAGCGCCCCTCAGGCCGCACACGGCAACTCCCGGCATTCCTGCAGGCAAAAGAAAAGCGGGCAATGCCCGCTTTTCTATCAAAAACCATGGAACCGGTCTTAGTGAGTTAACACCCACTCAACCAGTTTTTTGGCTTCTTCCGGCGTAACTGCTGCATTGGGCGGCATGGGGATTTCGCCCCATACGCCAACGCCACCGGCAACGACTTTCTTGGCCAGCTTGTCTACTGCACCCGCGTCGCCCTTGTACTTGGCGGCAACGTCTTTGTAGGCGGGACCGACCAGTTTGGTCTCGATGGTGTGACAGCCCATGCAACCCTTGGCGGTAGCCATATCCAGCATTTCGTCAGCAGAAGCAGCACCAGACAGGCCCAGCACTGAAACGGCTGCGATGGCCATAGCAATTTTTTTCATAACATCCTCTCCATAAAATTAGGAATGCCGGAGAATAACATAATTTTGGCTGTTTTTGACGTCCGGAAAAGCTTTTTTCAGCGAACTGCCTGTGCACAAACACGGGTGTCCAGATTATGCCGATTCAACGATGCCCCGGGGATGGTCGCTTAATGCAACAAGCCATTGAACTCCCGGATTTGCAGATGCCATACATTCAACCGTTATATCGAGTGGCCTATGCTGAACACACCTGAAATACCCTTGAAAAATCCGGCCAGACCTTTTTTCAGTGCGTTGGCCTTCACAACGATAATATCGCCATCCTGCAGAACGATATCCTCTCCTTTCCTCTCACGCACTTTATCGACATCAACTTCCAGCACTTTCTGCCCCTGCGCGGTTTCGCGAAACACCTGGATGCCATGCTCTTTTGCCGCATACAGGGAGCCACCAGCCATGGTAATCGCCTTGAGCACTGTCATTTCTCCCTTCATCTGATACGAGCCGGGCTTTTTCACCGCGCCTTCAACAAACACGACCCCGGCTTCCGGCACATGCACTGTGTCACCGCCGTGCAGAACAATGTTTATCCTGGGGTCGGGATTCTTCACCAGCTCCCGCAAATCCAGAATCAGTGATTCAGCACGTCTCTTTTTCTTCTTGCCGGGAACGATGACCGTCCTTCGAACATAAACCCTGGTACCCGAGTTTTCAGTCAGGCCACCAGCCATGGACAGCATCTCCAGCACCGTCATGGGCTTGCGAATCTTGTAAATACTCGGCTTGTTGACCGCGCCCAGAACCGAAACCTGGTGAGAACGAAATTCAGCTATAAAAACAGACACGTGAGGATCCTGCAAATACTTCCCACCCAGCTCCTTTGCCAGATAGTCCTGCAACTGCCTGGTGGTCATGCCTTCGACCTGAATCTCGCCCAGCAGCGGCAACATGATGTATCCGTCGCTGGCCACGCGAACTTTCTTGCTCAGTTCATCCACCTGAAACACTGAAATATCGATGACATCGCCACCAGCGAGCCGGTAGCCGCTCCGTTCCGGCATTTGCTCATCCTGATTTTGCGGGAGAGAGCCAGACGCCAGCGCAATTTCCTTGTTCAGCTTGCTTACTTCCTTGCGCTGCTGGAAATCTGCATGTCGGGAAAGAACCGACGACGCACCGCTCATACAGCCAGCAGATAGTGAAATGCCAAGACTCAGCGTTGCCAGGACCACGGTTTTCATGAAGAAATCGCGTACTGGTGAAGAAAATACTTTCATAATAACCTGTTATGTAACAATGAATTCCAATGAGTGGCCACCGGCGCAGAAAAACTTCTTTGCGGGAAAAAACGACTCCGCTGGTAATTGTCAATCGCGCGGCAATCATGCTTAAAGATGGCACCCATCTTTACCGCATTATACGCTACAATATTTCGTTTTACGAAACAGCACTCGACAACACCGGGCGCCGCCCGGTTCGTGGCGTCTCGTTCAGCGATGCCGCAGTATTTCATCAACGACGTTTTGCACGCTGAAGTGAGTTTCCACAAAATGCCTCAACCGCTTGCGGCGCGCCTCTCTGGGTTCTTTCTTCAGCAATGAACGCAGATGTTCAAATTCATCCACCAGGTTCGCTGCGTCCCAGACAAAAACAGTATGGCCAGCCCGAGCCTGTTTCACCAGAGAGGCGAGTTCACTGCCAAAATCGCTGATTACAAAGACCGGCACACCGGCGGCCATCAGATTCGGCAGCTTGGATGGAAGCGAACCCTCCGAAGTCCTCGAAGCCTGCGGGATGATCTGAATGTCCGAGCGCGCATACAGCTCGTCGAGATGCTTGCCGTCCACCAGCGCATGAAACCGAATGGCCGAGCCTGCGGTATCGGCCAGAGTCCTGATACGCTCGTAATGCGGT
>QOAV01000140.1 GCA_003972845.1 Gammaproteobacteria bacterium | reverse complement strand
TCGCCCGGCTTCAGGCTGAGTACGGCGTTGACGGTATCGGTATCCAGCCCCTCGTCGGCGTAGTAGGCGGGCAGGCGTTCAAGGACGTAATCCAGCACTGCGTCGCTGTCGGCATTTTCGAACGGGCGTCCGGCCTTGCGCAACAACTCACGCAAGTCGATAGGCAGGCGTTTTTCGATAATGATGCGCAGCAGGCCCAGCGCAGCGCGGCGCAGGCCGTAAGGGTCTTTGGTCCCCGTGGGCAACTCGCCGGTGGAGAAAATGCCCGCCAGGCTGTCGATCTTGTCGGCGATGGCCAGCGCCTGGCCGGCGCCGGATTCGGGTAGATTGTCGCCGGCGAAACGCGGCCAGTATTGTTCTTCAATGGCTTGCGCCACTTCATCCGCTTCGCCGTCGTTGACAGCGTAATAGCGGCCCATGATGCCCTGCAACTCGGGGAATTCGCCCACCATATCGGACACCAGATCGGCCTTGGCCAGCAGTGCGGCGCGGCGCGTGTTATCCACATCGGCGCCAATCCATTGGGCCACCGCTGCGGCAATGCTCTGCACGCGTTTGACCTTGTCCAGCACGGAACCGAGTTTCTTGTGGAACAGGATGGTGTCGAGTTTTTCCACCCGGCTTTCCAGGGTCTGCTTGCGGTCGGTATCCCAGAAAAAACGGGCGTCTGACAGGCGCGCATTCAATACGCGCTCGTTGCCCGCCACCACCACGGTCGGGTCTTTGCTCTCGATATTGGCGACAGTAATGAAACGCGGCATCAGTTTGCCGTCGGTGTCCACCACCGGGAAATATTTCTGATGATCCTGCATGTAGGAAATCAGCGCTTCCTGCGGCACGTCCAGATAATCCGGGTTGAAGTCGCCCAGCAGCGGCACAGGCCATTCAACCAATGAGGTGACTTCGTCCAGCAGGCTTTCTTCAACCACAATCTGGCCATCGGCTCCGCGCGCCAGTTCCCGGGCTTCGGCGGCGATCTTGTTGCGGCGTTCGGCAAAATCCGCTGTTACGAAGCCTTTTTCGCCCAGTGGCGCGGGATAGTCATCGGCGCTGGCCAGCGTCAAGGCGCCCGGCGCATGGAAGCGATGGCCATAGGTCTCGCGGCCCGATTTCACCGACAGCATTTCAGCGTCGATCACGTCGCTGCCGTGCAGCAACACCAGCCAGTGAACCGGGCGCACGAATTCAGCATCCAGATCGCTCCAGCGCATGCGCTTGGGGATGGGCAGTTTCTTCACCGCCGCGTCCAGCAGCTCGGGAATCAGCTCGGCGGCAGGCTTGCCGGGAACGGTGGTCTGGTACGCCAGACACTCGCCTTTGGGCGTTTCCACCCGGCCCAGTTCATCAACGCTGACACCGCAGGAACGGGCAAAACCTTCCGCGGCTTTGGTAGGTTTGCCATCGGCATCAAAAGCAGCGGCCACCGCCGGGCCTTTGCGCTCCACCTCCTGATCGGGCTGGCCGACGCGGACATTGGCTACTTTTACTGCGAGACGGCGCGGGGTAGCGTATAGCCGCGCGTCGCCATCATCCGCCAAACGCGCTTCTTTCAGCGCCTCCAGCAGATGATCGCCCAGCGCTTCGGACAGGGTTTTCAGCGCCTTCGGCGGCAGCTCTTCGGTGCCGATTTCCACCAGCAGAGTACGGGTATCGCTCATTGGGTCGCCTCCTTTCCTTTCGGGAAGCCGAGAGCCTCGCGCCGGTCGTAATAGGCCTGCGCCACGGCTTTCGCCATGGCCCGCACGCGGCCAATATAGCGCGCGCGTTCGGTAACGGAAATGGCGTGGCGCGCGTCCAGCAGGTTGAACGCATGGGAAGCCTTCAGCACCTGCTCATAAGCGGGCAGCGGCAGTTCCCTGTCCATCAGCTCAAAGCATTGCTTCTCGCACTGGTCAAAAGTCGCCAGTTGCCACTCCACGTCTGCGTATTCGAAATTGTAGGCCGATTGCTCCACCTCGTTCTGGTGAAACACGTCGCCGTAGGTGAATTCGTCGTTCCATTGCAGGTCGAACAGCGAGTCCTTGCCCTGTAGATACATGCAGATACGCTCCAGCCCATAGGTGATCTCGCCGGTCACGGGTCGGCAGTCCAGCCCGCCGATCTGCTGGAAATAGGTGAACTGGGTCACTTCCATGCCGTTCAGCCAGACTTCCCAGCCCAGGCCCCAGGCGCCCAGCGTGGGCGACTCCCAGTTGTCTTCCACGAAACGCACGTCGTTGGTGAGCAGGTCGATGCCCAGCGCCGTGAGCGAATCCAGATACAGCTGCTGGATGTCTTTGGGCGAAGGCTTCAGCACCACCTGAAACTGGTAATAATGCTGCAAACGGTTGGGGTTCTCGCCATAGCGGCCGTCGGTGGGACGGCGACAGGGCTGCACATAGGCGGCGCGCGTCGGCTCCGGCCCGATGGCGCCAAGAAACGTGGCCGGGTGAAATGTGCCCGCGCCCATTTCCATGTCGTAAGGCTGCATTATCATGCAACCCTGATCCGCCCAGTATTGCTGCAAGCGGAAAATCAGATCCTGAAAGTTCAAAAGCCCGGCCCCGGATGAGTTAACTGGCGCGGATTATAACGGGCAGGGCAAGAAGTTTATACGGCTTTCAGGCGGGAACATTCCTGGCATTACCGAGACAGCACAATATTCAGGTTTTTCCGGATCGTCGCGGCGCGCTTGAGGAAAACTCTGGTTCGCGTTTTCGGGTTGTTGCGCGCCGGACCGGGCAGGCTGGCGGCCAGTTCCGCGGCTTCGCGAGCGCCGAGCTGATCCAGCGGTTTTCCCCAGTAATAGCGAGCCGCGGCGGCGACGCCGAACACGCCTTTGCCCAATTGCGCATCATTCAGGTAGATCTCCAGTATGCGCTGCTTGCCCAGCTTGCTTTCCATCGCCCTGGTCAGCACCAGTTCATGCCATTTGCGCAAAAAAGTGCGGTCGGAAGTAAGAAACATGTTCTTGGTGGTCTGCTGGGAAATGGTGCTGGCGCCATATTTGAACGCTTTGTGTTTTATATTGGCCTGAATGGCATGACGCAGCGCTTGCCAGTCGACGCCGCTGTGCTGCCAGAAACGTCCGTCCTCGGCGACGATGAAAGCCTTTTGTACAACCACCGGTATCTGCCAGAACGGCACCGGTTTCCACTGGCTTTCAGGCAAGCGGTGCTTGACGCGCAAGCGTTTGCGGTAGTCTTTGATGAATGCCGACTCCGGAACCGGCCCGGTCCTGATCGCCTCCCAGTCCGGCCAGATGCGCGCCAGATAGATGCCGTCGGCAACGATAAAAGCCACAGCTGCCACCGCCAGCAACCACGCCAGCCATCGCAGAACAAAACGCAAGGGTCGTCTGGGTTTATTGCTTGACCGCGGCACAAATCACCTGAAAGAATCCGCGCCTGGATCAGATCATCTTGAACCATCAAGTTCTGCACCAAGACGCTGGTTAGATGACGACAATTTACACAAGGAATGAAGACAATGACAATCAAGAATGTCATCGTTTCAGCATCTTTCGCTGTATCAGGCGCAGCTATTGCGGAAGACGCATCAACAGCCGCTGCCCCGGTCAAAGACGCCGCAACCGATACTGCGAAATAGCTGCGGCCCAGCTTATTATTCGGGGATAATCTGCCAGCCTTTCCTGTGAGCCGTGGCCGCCAGACTGGCGCTGGGCGCCACCGCCACCGCCTCATCCGCCCAGGCCAACAATGGCTCGTCGGAATGGTGGTCAGAGTAAGTGATTACTTTGTAGCTGTCCCGCTGGTCACCCAACAGGGCATCGAGGCGGCGCAGTTTTTCCACGCCGTAGCAATTCTGCCCGGCCAGCTTGCCGGTAAGCCGGTCATCCCGCCATTGCGCACCAGTGGCGACAACTTCCTCGATGCCAAGTTTTTGCGCCAGATAACGCACATAAAAATCAAAACTGGCGGTCACCAGCACGATTCGGTCACCAGACTCGCGGTGCTCCGCCAGCCGACTCAAGGCGCTTTGTCGCATGCCGCGAACCCACAGTCCGTCGACAAAACGCCGACTGAACGCTTCCAGCTCGGCACGCGAAACGCCGGCCAGAATCGCACTCAGAAAACGCTGCTTGAGCCAGCTGTTGTTGCGTTGGCCCAACTTGAACCTGGCAACATCAAACGGCAAGGCGATGGTGCGAACGAGACGGCTCGGGTGAGCCAGCAAAAAACGACTCAGAAAATCGAGATACGTGTCTTTCATCGTCAGCGTGCTGTCCAGATCGAAAACCACCAGATTAGGCTTGTTCTGTTGCATATCGGGAGAAAGCGGCTGTGGCTATGAACCGGCCC
>QOAV01000179.1 GCA_003972845.1 Gammaproteobacteria bacterium | reverse complement strand
CGATGATCTGCTTCTTCTTCACGGCATCGCCTTTTGCCACGCCAAAACTGCTCATGTGGCCATACAGGGTGTAGAGGCCCATGCCGTGGTCGATGATGATGGTATTGCCATAGATGCCGTTATCATCGGCGTACACGACAACGCCGTTGTTGGCTGCTTCCACCGGGTAGTGTCTGGTTACGGAAAGATCATAACCCAGATGCCAGGCGTCGTTGATGATCTTGCCGTGAAACCGGTAGGAGCGGTGGTCGGCAAAATTGGCTTCCACCTTGGAGTTGGAGAGCTGGTTGAAATTGCCCTGCCAGTATTGTTTGTTGGTGTGGCCGCTGGTGATTCGCTTGATGCGCGCCTCGTTGTTGGCTCTCATGTCCTTGTTTACCTTGATGAAAATCTGTTCATCAGTCAGGCCTTCGGCGAGCCCGCCCAACAGGTCGGTGATCTTGCCCTTGACGAAAGAATCTTTCACTTCGATGGTGCGCTCGCGGAATTTTTTTGGCCGCAGGCGATAGTGGAAGCTGGCCTTGCGCCGGTTGCCAGCCGCGTCTTCTGCAATCAGCACCGGCGTTTCGCTGGCGGGCGTATCGTAGGCATGAGCAAAATAAGCCATCTGTATGTGCGGATCGGAAAAATGCCCGCCATAGCCGGGGAAGAACCGTTTGCCGATCTTAACGCCGTGAACCACGGTATCGTCAGATACGCTGTAAATGACCAGACCTACACCGCCCTGGTTGACGTAATGCTGGGTGGACAATACTTCCAGAGTCGGTGGTTTGAAATCCAGCTTTACCGGCTGTTTCAGTTCGGTGGCGTTGCCCGGCAGCACATAATGCTCGGCGCCATCGATGGCCTTGACGATGAGCATGGCATCGCCGGGCTTGTTGCCGATATTGGCGCCCTTGGCGTCCACGGTGACGACCACGTCAGGCTGCGGGCTGTCCCAGGTCTTGCTGAACAGCTGGGTGCGCTGGCCGTCTTTTTCCAGGCTGACCTGAACGCTGCTGATGCCGGACTTTTTATCCGAGACAAAAACATCGAAAGGCTTGAGTGAAAAATAATCGGTGCTCAGTCCGACCTTGACTTCGGGTTTGTCCCAGTCCATCAGAAAGCGCGCGGCGCCCGCGCCGGCCAGCAACAATATCAGAAGAAAGAGAATGGCCTTGCCGGCGATGCCTCGCTGGTGGCGGGAAATGGAGCCTGAAAGCATGGAAAAATCCTGAGAATGTTTCGAGTGGAAAGTGTAACGCGTTGCGCCCTTCGCGAATACAATGGCGACATGGATTTTACCCACCAACTCGTCCTCTTTGTAGTGTCGCTGGTTGCCAACACCTTTTCCGCTCTGGCGGGCGGCGGTGCCGGCCTGATTCAGCTTCCGGCGCTGTTGTTTCTGGGGCTGCCCTTCGGTGTGGCGCTGGCGACCCACAAGGTGGCCAGCGTCGCTCTGGGCGTTGGCGCCACCATGCGCCATGCGCGCGAGAAAAAACTTGATTATCGTTTTGCCGCTTTTTTGCTGGCGGCGGGCTTGCCCGGCGTGGTGCTGGGTGCGAGTTTGATTCTTCACGTACCGGATCGTATCGCAACTACCGCCCTGGGCCTTTTGACCATCGGTCTGGGCGTGTATTCGTGGCTGCATGAGGAACTGGGTCAGGTGCAGGAAACCCGCCACCGTGGCCGCCGGGGCATGGCTCTGGGCGGGCTGGTGCTGTTTGGACTGGGTTTTCTCAACGGTTCCCTGACTTCCGGTACCGGCCTGTTCGTAACCCTGTGGCTGGTGCGCTGGTTTGGTCTCGACTATAAGCGAGCGGTTACCTATGTACTGATTCTGGTGGGCATGTTCTGGAATGGCGCAGGCGCGCTGACCCTGGGCATGCTGGGTGATATACGCTGGTCCTGGCTGCCCGCGCTGCTACTGGGTTCGTTGCTGGGCGGCTACGCCGGCGCGCATCTGGCGATCATGCGCGGCAACCGCTTGATCAAACGGACATTCGAAGTGGTGACGATTCTCGTGGGACTGAAGTTGATGGTGGGATGAGGTAGAGGGACAGTGATAATATCAGGTGGTCTTGCCATTCAGGTTCGTCAGTGAACATTCTTGTCATCAAACAGTCCGCGCTGGGCGACGTACTGCACGCCACCGCCGCCATACGAAACATCCGCGCGGCGTACCCCGGCGCCCGCATCACCGTGCTGACCTCGCCCGGCGCGGCGCAGCTTTATCAGCACAACCCGCAAATCGATCGCATCATTCTGTTTGACAAGGATCGGCTCAGGCGCGAGTGGAAAAGCCATTTTTTGGGCCTGTTGAAATACATCTGGCAAGTCATGCGCGAAGTCAACCAGCAGTCCTACGACCTCGCTTTTGACTTGCAGGGACTGGCGCGCTCGGTGATTTTTCTTTACGCCGCCGACGCCAGAGACAAATGGGTGAAAGGCAACTGGTGGATGCTGGGCCGGTTTCGACAAAAAGAGCTGCACGCCATCGACGAAATGAACCGCCTGCTGGAAAAGGCGGGCGTTCCCGCGCCCAGCCGCGACATGCTGCTGAATGTCGGTGATGAGGACCGGCGGACAGTGGAGAGTTTGCTTCAGCGCATCAATCCGGAAGGAAAAAAACTGCTGATCCTCGCGCCGTTTACGCGCTGGCCCACCAAGGAGTGGGGGCTGGACAATTTCCTACGGTTGATCAATCGCCTGCCCGATGACGTGCTGCCGGTTTTTACCGGCGCGCCGGTAAATCGCGCCGCCGTGGACAGCCTGACAGCAAACAGGGCCGTCAACCTTGCCGGAGAATTGTCCCTGCTGCAATTCGCCGAGCTGATGCGCCGCGCCGATGCCGCCGTGACCAGTGATTCCTTTCCCATGCACCTGGCCTCGGCCATGAACACGCCGCTGGTGGCGTTGTTCGGCCCTACGGACGAAGCTCGCGTCGGGCCGTTATCGGAAAACGCGACCGTGCTGCGCGCGGATGTTGGCTGTACCAAATGCTACCAGCGGGATTATTGCGAAAAAGCATGTATCCGCGCGATCTCCGTGGACCAGGTGTTGCGCTGCGTCGAGGACAAGCTGCAACTGGCTCAGCCATCTGCGAGCGAGGATAACGCTGCACAGATATCGCTGTCGCCCAGAGATTCATAGGTTTTTCGGTCCGGCAGGGTGAATAGCCCACAGGCTTCTGCCCACGCCGCTCCTCGGCCCCAGCTGGGCAGGCTTTTGTCGCCAGCTGGCTTGCGCTTTAGTATGTAGCAGCCACCGGGAACGTAGAGCACATTGAACGGCTGGTTGGTTTTCTGGTAACGGCTGATGGCTTTCCAGGCGTGGCAAATGTTTTGATGAAACCGGCAAGGCAGCGGGTATGCCGATTCACCGCCATTGTGTGACCAGTGTGCATCTTCCACCGGCAGCGGCTCGTCAACAAAGCCCTGAAAATGCAGATGGTTCACTGACGCGCCGGCACCGATGCTGTTATAGGCAAGGCGCAGGTCGGAGAATTGATCGGCGTTCTGTTCCAGCAGATCCCACATGGCTGTGTGATGCTCAACGGCAAGGAATTGCGGTAAATGGCTGGCGGGTTCTGGCGCAATGAGCAGGTGAAACGGCGCGAACGGGAATTTATTATATAACACCTTTAGGGACAGGTCTTGCTCGATGTGGCCGCGCCAGAGCACTTCCGGTTCGAGAAAGGGTTTGTCAAAATGAAAGGCCTGTTCGTCAAATGGTTTGTGTAAGCAGGTAAAAGCTTTACCGGCCGCACGGGCCGGTCGCAGGGCGCGCAGCGGGTTCAAGTTCAGCCGCCAGTTATCCAGTTTGCGCGTTTCCCACACGCCCAAAGGATCGAGACCGGTTTTACGCAAGGAATCAAAAACCAGCGCGTCGTCCGGCGCCGCGCCAGGCGCATGGCTCTGAAGTTTCTCAAAAGCCAGCCTTAGCGGCGTGGCAAGGCGATCACGCAGCCGGGCGTCCTGCATGCTGTTGGCTAGAACCAGGATAAATGCGCCCAGACCTCCGGTAGCCAGCATGAACTCCAGCTTTTCGCTGAACAGGGAGCGAAAGGCCTCGGGGCTTGCTGCGATAAACATACGTTCAGGGCAGTGTGGTTTTGTCGCTGTCGCGCTGCACGCACACCGGGGCGTCAGTGGGGTTTTCCATACCCAGAGCAATGCTCTGCACCATGCCTTCTACTTCCTGTGGCGAAAGAACCTCCAGCAATCGCGCCAGCAGGTCAGGGTCGAAAAGAATATTGGTGACCGCGCCGCTGGAGAGTTCTACCCTGACCGCTGCGGCGCTGTCGGCGGCCTCGGCGTCAGTTTCTTCCCATAATCCCA
>QOAV01000144.1 GCA_003972845.1 Gammaproteobacteria bacterium | reverse complement strand
TGCATCACCGGTATGGCAGGATTGGCATGCCGGCTCTGACGCCCACGGTACGCGAAGCGAGCCATCAAGAATGAAATTGCCGTTAGGCTTGGCAATACTGAAGTCATGGCCCACCTGTTTCATGTCGCCGTGGCAGTCCTGACAAACCACACCACCACTGGCCATGGCGCCGCGCAGACAGGCGGTGCGCTTGCCCGGATGACACTGATAGCAGGTCTCCTGCAACACCTGCTCCTTGACCACCGGACTGCGTCCGACGGGCCCGGGCATGGCCGGGAACAGATCCTTGCCGTTGAACTTCGGCAACGAACCGTGAAAACCATGCATCGCAGCAGACATTGATATATGTCGCGTTTGCTGACGGCCGTCCGGGCCCTGCCCGGGTTCGTCCATCGGACCTTGCTGGGTCAAATCCAGAGCTGGCGAATAATGGCATTGCGAACATTGAATGCTTCGACGCGAATCCAGACAATGCTGGTTCGGGTCGTTGGCCGGGTTGCAGACCCGCGGCGAGCCATCAGCGGCGGTATAGGATGCTCCGTGTTTTTCATCGTGCAGGCGCAACACGTTAATTTTGGCTGCGTTGAGCAGTTTTTGCAGCGGTGTATCACCCGGCGCAGCATCCATGCTCTCGATTCTCGCAGAGGGAAGATTCTGCAGCGCACTTTCATTGCAACTGTTGGATTGCACATTCAGTGGCAGACTCGGATCGCCGCAGTCAATCGCCAGGGCATGGCAGTTCTGGCAGTCGGCTTCGGAAGCAACCGGCAACACCACATCCAGTGAAGCGAGAGTCTGATTGCCCAAATTTGCCGACACTTTCATTAGCGGATAAGCGTTCGACCTGCCGCTATCATCCACGGGCAAAACGGGTATGCCATCGGCCGACCACCAGTTGGTATTATTGATAACTGCACCAAACGGGAAACCGGTGAAGAAATGCACATCCCGGTCAAATCTCTGGAAGGCCCGCGGCGTGTTGTTCGGTCCCGGCATGCGTTGCTGCGCAACAGACAATACTCCGGTTCCAAGTAACTCGACATTGGGTACGGGGATTCCCATATCCACCGGCAGCGGCTCGAACAGGTTGAGTATGCTGGGACAGTTGGTCGGCGTTGGTGTCTGAATCAGGCATTCGCTGGCCAGGTTCAGCGGCGGTTGCAGCAATGCCCCGGCCAGCACGCCAGGATACAATCGCTCATAGTTGAGCACGCCCCAGGTGTTTTTTGCTGCAGTAGTATTGCTGCTCAACGGGATACTGCGATTACCCTCTCTCCAGAAATTACTCTTGAACACCGAGGCAATCTGGCTGGTCTTGTTGATGGAATTCACTCCCGCCGGGTCGATCGGACTGGAGTTCGCCTGGTAGACGACCGATACAGCAGAGTCATCCATGACCAACGGCGTCGCGCCTCGATTGATCACCTGGGCATGCACCACGTTGAAAGGCGGCAAAATACTGAAAATCTGGTAGTCCTGATCGGCGCAATGCATGCCCAGATCATTGGACGCCAGCAGCACATGGTTACCTCCGGGACCGCTTCCCGGAATACCAGAGCCTGTACCGGCATCGTCATCATCCAGCAACAAATAGAGTATGGCGGGCAGAGTCCCCCTGGGCAGCGTAGCGCCGCGCGCCCCACTGCCAGTAACGACGACGTTAGTCTGGTGAGTATCACCATCATTTTCATCATCATCTGCTATACCGCTAAAAGGGAAAACGGCAAGTAACGCCATCAACCCGCCGATCAAACTGTTTCTCAACAATTTCATATTCCCGCTCTCACCCCGAAGCTATTTTCCTGCTTCAAAGCAATGGCCGTGCCAATGCGAACAACTTGTTGATTTAGCGGTATGGGGCGAGATCGGCTACGGGCGGAACAGTAGATTCGTGCAAGATATGTAGCAAATTTTTGCGCAATCCCCGCTGCTCGCACGAAATGCGGAGAGCCTGACAGAAGCTGCCGGAACGCTGGACAAGTTGTTGGTGGGGCGCCAGAAAGCAGGCCGGGGCGACAGGCCGCCGGCGGGAAAGCAGGATTACATGAGACCGTATTTTTTGATCTTGTACCAGAGAGTACGTTCGCTCACTTCCATTAATCTGGCGGCTTTTGATTTGTTGCCGTTCACTTTTGCCAGCGCCTGCTCAATCAGCTGTTTTTCCAGGCGCTCGGTGTTGGCCGGCAGACTGTAGGAATCGGGCTCGCCTTTCAGTTCGGATCCGGCGGCAGCTTCCACGCCTCCTGGCGCAACGATGCCTCCCGGCAGGCAGCCGGCATCAACCTGCCCGCTCATGCCGCCGAGCACTACCGCCCGCTCCATGGCGTTTTCCAGTTCGCGAACATTGCCCGGCCATGAGTACGCTTTCAGACGGGACAACACGTCGTCACCCAGCGCTGGTGGCTCCATGCCCTGGCTTTTTGCATGTTTTTTAATGAAATGACTGGCCAGCAGGGCAATATCGTCACCGCGCCGCGCCAACTCCGGCACATTCAGGGTGAAAACATTAAGACGGTAATACAAATCCTCGCGCAAGCGCTTTTCCCGCACCGCCTCCAGTGGGTCGCGATTGGTCGCAGCCACCACGCGCAAATCCAGTTCAACACTGCGGTGACTGCCCAGCCGTTCGACCCGTCCATCCTGCAGGACCCGCAGCAGTTTTGCCTGCAGATCCAGCGGCATTTCGGTAATTTCATCGAGAAAAAGCGTGCCGCCGTCGGACACCTCAAATTTGCCGGGCCGACCTGTCTGGGCACCGGTGAATGCACCCTTGACATGGCCAAACAGTTCGCTTTCCAGCATGGTATCCGGGATCGCCGCGCAGTTGATGGGTACGAACAGCCCCTCGCGCCCTGAAACATTGTGCAGGGCCCGCGCCACCAGCTCCTTGCCAGTGCCAGTCTTGCCAACGATAAAAGCCGCGGCGTTACTTTTGCCGACCTGCTCAATAAGCCGGTACAGCTCCTTCATGGGGCGGCTGGCACCGATGAAGTCCTGCCAGCCACTGGACAATTCGGAGCGCAGATACTGGTTCTCCTGACGTACCCGGATCGAACCCAGCGCCCGGCTCACGGCCAGCTCGATCATGTCCACGTCAAAAGGCCGCAATATGTAGTCACAGGCGCCAAACTTCATTGCCTCCACCGCGGTTTCCACGGTGCCGTGGGCGGTAATGACGATGGTTGGCAGACCCGCATCTTTTTCTTCAAGCTTTTTGAGCAGGGTAATGCCATCCATCTCCGGCATGCGCAAATCGGTAATCATCATGTCCATGGATTCACTTTCAAGCAGGACCAGCGCTTCCACGCCATTTCCGGCGCATACCACTTCGTGCCCAAGATCTTCCAGCGCCAGCTGCAGTATGCGTTGCATGGCGGGCTCGTCATCCACCACCAGTATTCTGTTCTTGCTCATGTTCTAGTTCTTTTCCGGTAAACAGACAGTAAAACGGGCTCCCCCCGCCTCGCTCTCGGATATCTGCAAACGACCACCGTGGCTGCGCAGTATCTCCACAACAATACTCAAACCCAGACCCATACCGCCCTCCCGGGCGCTGACAAACGGTTCAACAATCTGCTCGCGTTTCTCTTCTGGTACGCCCGGGCCATTATCAGCAACATCGACGCAAATTTCATGCCGCTTCCGGTAAAGCCTTATCTGAATACGTCCGTTTTTTTCCTCCACCGCCTGAATCGCATTGAGCAGCAGATTGAACAGCACCTGAATCATCTGGTCGCGATCATATGCCGCAATCAGCGGAAAGCCCGGCAGTTCAGTTCTCAACTCCACCTGCTTTTTCCGGCAGCGCCCCTCCATCAGGCTCACGACATGGGTGATAACCGGTGCCATTTCACGCAACTCCATCACCGGATCACGCGGCCGGGCCCGTTCCAGCAAGTTAGTCACCAGATCATTGATGCGGTCAGATTCGGTGGTGATGAAGCCGATCATCTCCCGGTCCCTGTCGGTAAGATCCTTTCGACGCCCCATGAGCTGTGCGGATGAGCGCAGGATACCCAGCGGATTTCTGATTTCGTGGGCAAGCATGGCCGACATTTCTCCCACTGCCGCCAATTTGCTCATTTGCACCAGACGGTTACGCGAAGCATCCAGCGCCTTCAGCATGCGACTGAATGATTGCGCCAGTTCGGTGGTCTCATTGAAGCCTTTCACCTCATTCAGAGAGATCTCCCCCTGATCGGGCACTTTTCGCGTAAGCGCCGTAAGCTCCTGCACCGGCCGCGAAATGGCCCGCGCCAGACGATTGGCGATGATGACTGCTCCGGCAATAGTAAACAGCAGCAGAAAGAGCAATTTGGCAAGTAACTGTTGCACCGGTCTGAACGCTTTGTCCAGTGGGTCGAT
>QOAV01000214.1 GCA_003972845.1 Gammaproteobacteria bacterium | reverse complement strand
CTGAATTTTTCTTCCGATATCGACCTGATTTTTGCCTATCCTGAAGACGGCGAAACCGGTGGCAAACGGCCGTTGACGCACCGGGAATATTTCATCCGCCTGGGCAAAAAACTGGTGCAGTTGCTGGGGGAAACCACGGCCGACGGCTTTGTTTTCCGGGTCGACATGCGGCTGCGTCCCAATGGCAACAGCGGCGCGCTGGCTTTGTCATTCGACGCCATGGACCATTACTATCTGACCCACGGCCGCGAATGGGAGCGTTATGCCCTGGTCAAGGCCCGGGCCATTACCGGCGGCACCAGCGCTGCGGATCTGATGCAACGCCTCAAGCCTTTTGTCTACCGCAAATATATTGATTTCACCGTAGTGGAGAATCTGCGCGAGCTGAAAAACCGCATCGAACACGAACTGAAGCGCAAGGGTGTACAGCACAATATCAAGCTCGGCCCCGGCGGCATTCGCGAAATCGAATTTGTGGCCCAGGCCTGGCAGCTGATCCGAGGCGGCCGTGAGCCGGACCTGCAGGATCGCCGCCTGCTGGTGATTCTGCAGCGGCTGGCGCAGAAGCGGCTGCTGCCGGAAGCGGTGGCTAAACAGCTGCGCGATGCCTATGTGTACCTGCGGCGGCTGGAACACCGGCTGCAAATGATCAACGACCAGCAAACCCAGGCTCTGCCCGAATCGGAGCTGGATCAGTGCCGCATCGCCACAGCCATGGGTTACGGCGACTGGGACGAATTCATGCAGGACTGGCTGCGCGTCAGCGCCGGAGTTCAATCGGTATTTGATGACATGTTTGGCGCTGATGAAAATCCCGAAGGCGATGAGGATATTTCGCCATATGCGGGTGTCTGGCTGGAGTCTCTGGAACCGGGTGAGGCGGAAGCCGTACTGCGCGAGGGCGGCTATACCGGGCCCGAAGCGGTGGGGCAATTGCTGGCCGGCCTGAGATCGGGCCGCGCCTGGTCGGCTTTTTCCGCTGAAGCGAAAGACCGCATGGACCGGCTGATGCCGCGCATTCTCGAGCTTTGCGGCCGGTCTCCCCACCCCAATACGACGTTGCAGCGGTTGGTGCAGATCCTCGAAGCCATTGGCCGGCGCACCAGTTATATTGCCCTGCTGGCGGAAAACCCGTCGGTGCTGGAGCAGCTCATCCAGCTGTCCTCCGCCAGCGCCTGGATCGCCAGCTGGATAGCGCGTCATCCGCTGCTGCTGGACGAGTTGTTTGATCCACGCCTGTTGTTCGGCGATTTCAGCGAAGACTCCGCGCGTGACGAACTGCGCCAGTTGTTGTCGCACTTGCCGGAGGATGACCTGGAAGGCCAGATGAATGCCCTGCGCGAATTTCGTCATGCCCAGGTGCTGCGCGTGGCCGCGGCCGATGTCAGCGCCAACCTGGAGGACCGTGAAATCAGCCGACGCCTGTGTCAGATTGCTGAAATCTGTCTGCAAGCCTGCTTCGATATGGCCTGGACGGAACTGGTGCGCAAATACGGCGAGCCGGGCAGCATGGCGGCGACCGGCCAGCGCGGTTTCATCGTGGTGGGTTATGGCAAGCTGGGCAGCCTGGAAATGGGTTATACCTCGGATCTGGATCTGGTGTTCATCCACCGGCAGGTCGCGCCGGCCAGCATCACCCGGGGCGAGCGCGCCATATCCGATGTGACTTTCTATCAGCGTCTGGCGCAAAAAATCGTGCAACTGGCGACCGTACGCACCCATGCCGGCCGTCTCTACGAAGTGGACGTGAGGCTGCGTCCCAACGGCCTGTCGGGCGCACCCGCCAGCGGCTTGCAAAGCTGGACAACCTATCAGCTCGAAAAGGCCTGGATCTGGGAACATCAGGCGCTGGTGCGCGCCAGAGCGGTGGTGGGAGAGGCGCAGCTGGCGGCTGATTTTGCCGAGCGCCGCGCCGAGATCATCCGGTTGCCGCGAGAGGCGCCGGAACTGAAAAAGGCGATACTGGACATGCGTGAAAAAATGCGGCGGGAAAAGCCGGGGCCTGCCGACGCTTTTGACATCAAGAGTTCACGCGGCGGCATGGTGGATATTGATTTTCTGGTTCAGTATCTTGTGTTGCTGCATGCCGCCGCCGTTCCGTCGCTGGCGCAAGCAACGGAGACCTTGATCCTGCTGCAAGAACTGGCTCAAAGCGGCGTGCTGGACAGGGCGGATGCAGAAAAGCTTTCTGCAACGTGGTCGCTGTATCTCGAAACCGAGCACCGCAACAAGCTGATGGAAGAAGCCCCGGTGGTGGACAGTGCGGAGTTCCAGCGTTGCCGGGAACATGTTGCGCATGTGTGGGAGCGGGTGTTTTATGCTTAAGAACAAGAACGCCAACTTGCTGGAAAGTCTGGTTACCGCCGTCATGGTGTTCGACGGCGATCTGGAATTGCTGTCCCTGAATGGCTCCGCCGAGCGCTTGTTCGCCACCAGTGCGCGCATGTTGCTGGGCCTGGGCGCGCAAGAAATCTTCACTCATAACCCGAATTGCGTGGCTCTGCTGAAACGGGCGCTGAAGGAAGGTCATCCCTATTCGGACCACGAGCTGGAGTTGTACGTGGGGCCACATTCGTCTGTGCATACGGTCATTTTCACGGTCTCGCCGATCCGCCTGACCAACAATCTGCAGCAGCTGCTGGTGGAAATTTTTCCTCTGGACCGCGCGCGCTGGCTGGCCCGTGAGGAAATTCGTCTGGATCAGCACAATGTTACGCAGCAGGTGGTGCGCGGCCTGGCGCATGAAATCAAGAACCCGCTGGGTGGTTTGCGCGGCGCAGCGCAGTTGCTGGAACGCCGTCTGGATGATGAGAAACTGAAAGAATACACCCGCGTAATCGTGCGCGAGTCCGACCGCCTGCGCGCTCTGGTGGATCGCATGCGCGGCCCGGCGAGTCAGGCGCAGCTAAGCAACACCAATATTCACGAAATACTGGAGCATGTGCGGCAACTGGTGAGCGTGGAATTGCCCGGCTATATACGCATCAATACCGAGTACGATGTCAGTTTGCCGAACATCAGCATAGACCGGGACATGATAACGCAGGCGGTGCTGAATATCGTGCGCAACGCCGCCAATGCAGTGCTGGAGAACGGCAGAAACGGTGCCGGTGGCGAGATCATTCTGCGCACCCGCGCGGCGCGGCAGATTGTGGTCGGCCAGAAGCGCCACCGCGTACTGCTGAAGATCGAGGTACAGGACAATGGCCCCGGTATCCCCGAGGAATTGCAGGAAACCATTTTCTATCCCATGGTTACGGGCAGGGCGGAAGGTACTGGCATGGGTCTTGCTATCGTAAATGATATTATCAATCTGCATGGCGGCTTGATTGAATTCGAAAGTGAGCCGGGCAAGACCCTGTTCAAGGTGTTTTTACCGCTTTGATACAGTAATGGACTAAACATTTATGGGAAAGAAACCGACAGTCTGGGTAGTAGACGACGACGAATCCATCCGCTGGGTGCTGGAACAGGCGTTGAAGGAGGAAGGTTATACGGTCTCGGCGTATGCTGAGGCCACCGGGCTGCCCCAGCTGCTGAAGAAAGGCAAGCCGGATGTGCTGATTACCGATATTCGCATGCCCGGCCTGTCCGGCCTGGACCTGCTGGCGAGGATACAGCAACATTGCCCCGAGTTGCCGGTGATCGTGATGACCGCCTATTCCGACCTGGACAGCGCCGTTTCCGCTTACTCCAGTGGCGCATTCGAGTATCTGCCCAAGCCGTTCGATATCGACGAGGCATTAAGCCTGGTGGAGCGCGCGCTGGCGCAGAAGGCCAAGAATCAGGAAACCATCGAATCCGGGGAACAGGTTTCCGGTCACACCATGATCGGCGAAGCGCCGGCCATGCAGGAAGTATTTCGCGCCATCGGGCGATTGTCCCGGGCCAGTCTCAATGTGTTGATTATCGGCGAATCCGGTACCGGCAAGGAGTTGGTCGCCCGCGCCTTGCATCAGCACAGCACCCGTGCCGACAAGCCCTTTGTCGCCATCAATACGGCGGCGATACCCGCGGATCTGCTGGAGTCGGAGTTGTTCGGCCATGAAAAAGGCGCTTTTACCGGAGCGGTGACACAACGCGCCGGGCGTTTCGAACAGGCCAATGGCGGCACCCTGTTTCTGGATGAAATCGGCGAAATGCCGTCGGAACTGCAGACTCGCCTGCTGCGGGTGCTGGCGGAAGGCAGTTTCTACCGTGTTGGTGGGCGCAACCAGGTTTCGGTGGATGTGCGCATCGTTGCCGCCACTAACCGTGACCTGGAGCAGCGGGTGGCGCAGGGCAAGTTCCGGGAGGATTTATACCATCGACTTAATGTGGTGCGCATCGATGTGCCGCCGTTACGTGAGCGTCGCGAAGATATTCCGGCGCTGGCAAATTTCTTTCTGCA
>QOAV01000126.1 GCA_003972845.1 Gammaproteobacteria bacterium | reverse complement strand
CGCCGGGCGGGCCGTGGGCGCCAGTCTTGACTTGCAGCAAGCCGTTCAACAGCTGAACAAGGAGTTGATCGCCGATGGCACGCCGGAACTGAACATCGGTATCGGCATACACACCGACCGCGTGCTCGCCGGCAACATGGGTTCGGCCAGCCGCCTGAACTACACGGTCATTGGCGACGGCGTAAACCTGGCCTCGAGGCTGGAGGGACTATGCAAATATTACGGCGTGGAAAGCATTGTCAGCGAGGACACCAGAAAACAAGCGTCGGCCTATGCTTTTCGTGAACTCGACCGGGTTTGCGTAAAAGGCAAACAACAACCGGTAACCATCTACCAGCCTCTGGGTCCGGCGCAGCAGGATGACGCGACGCTGGCTCGTCACCAGCAAGCGCTGAACGCCTACAGAAACCGGCAGTGGCAACGCGCTGTCCGGCTGTTTTCCGCCCTGGCCCGGGAAGCGCCGTCCGACAGGTTGTATCAGCTGTATCTGGAACGAACCCGGGCGCTGGCGCAACAGCCGCCGGGACCGGACTGGAATGGCGTTTTTCAGCACTCGCGGAAATAACACCGGGGCGGCGCGAGAATCAGCCGCTCTACTCGAAATGGTATTCGACAGGGCTATCCGGCTCAGGGCTCGCTGCTACTGACTGCTTCGGCATTGTATGCAGCTCCAGATCACAAATCCGTTCATGTTCACGGGGCGCATCAGACTGAAAAACCATGATCGGGAGAACTACCGGATTGGGCCACTCCGTTTCCAGAAAGGAGCGCAGCCAGTCGGCCCTTTCCTGCTCCGGTTTGACGCACAGCAGGGCCTCGACATTGTGCGCCACGATACCGCTTTCGGCAGCCCGCTCGCGTAAAGCCGCCGTCAGCTGCTGCAGGCTCATGGCATCGGCTTTTTTGCCGAGCTCCGCCATGACTTCCTTCTGAAAATCAAACAGGGAAAGTTCCAGGCGCTCGGCCATCTGGCGACTGAAATCAGGATTGTAGCGTGGAAACAGGACAATGCTGCCGCCGGCCAGATCTTTGCCCTCAAAATGCTGCTCCAGCGCACTCAGCCATTCTGAATCACCCTGCACAGCACCCGCGTCTGGCGCGGGATTCTGCAGAATTTCAGCGCGCCTGAACGGTGTAAAGCTGTTTATCGACGCCAGCTGCTCGTCACTGAACAGTTCTTCCACCAGCGGAAACAACTCCCTGTCTTCCAGCAGTGTATGCGCCTTCAGCACGCGGCCAAACTCAGCCAGATCCTCAGCAGCGGTCTCCAGTGTCATGCCCTCCACCAGCGTTCTCAACAGGCCATGCTCCCTGCCGATGGTTACGCACAAAGGCGTATGCTGCGGATGGTCCTGTATTAGCGGCCGTAAAATAGTCTGCTCCTCATGCTGCAGGTGCGGCTCCAGTTCATCAATGTTGTACCTGCTGACTCTTGCCACGCAGTCCGCCATTTCGCTGAAGTCGCCGGTGTCGGCAATACGCATGATTTCATCCGCAAACGCCAGACAATCTGCGTGCTCGCGCTCCAGTTCCCGCAGCGGGTTCGCGTTTTCCCCTGTCGTCGTCATTGCTCCATGTCCTCGGTGAATGGTCGTCGTTATTATTGCCACCGCCATGCGGTGCGCCCCGTCTTTTCGCTGACCATTATGTTTCTACACCATACCGGTTTTCAATGACAAATCTTCAGACCGGCATTGAATCGGGCTGCGAATAGTCACTCGAGCACCAGATTATCGCGGTGGATCAACTCTTTTTCGTCCACATAGCCCAGCAGTTCCTCGATGCGGCGACTGGGCTGCCCCATGATCTTGCGGGTTTCCTGGCTGTTGTAATTGGTCAGTCCGCGCGCAACTTCCTCACCGGACTGGTTGATGCAGCGCACCAGATCACCGCGCGAAAACTCTCCCTGCACGCCGGATACGCCGACAGCCAGCAGACTTTTGCCGGATTCCCGGAGTACTTTCACAGCGCCGTCATCAAGCTCCAGCGTGCCGCGAGCCTGCCGGTGACTGGCGAGCCACTGCTTGCGCGCGGCGATGCGCCCGTCTCTCGCCCACAACACCGTGCCAACCGGCTTGCCGCCGATGACTTTTTCAATCACCTGCGCCTGCCTGCCGGGCGCGATCACGGTAACCGCACCCGATTGAGCCGCCTTCTGCGCCGCAATCACCTTGCTGCGCATGCCGCCACGACCCAGTTCTCCGCTGTCGCCCGCATTTTCCAGCAGACTTTCATCGCCGGCATCGGCTTCGGCGATGAGTACGGCATCACCGTTGGTGCGCGGATCCTTGTCGAACACGCCATCCTGATCGGTGAGAATAATCAGTAATTCGGCTTCCACCAGATTGCTCACCATGGCCGCCAGGGTGTCGTTATCGCCCAAGGCAATTTCTTCGGTGGAAACCGTGTCATTCTCGTTCACCACCGGCACCACACCCAGCTCCAGCAAACTGCGCAGGGTGCTGCGCGCATTCAGGTAGCGCTGGCGATTGGCCAGATCGTCATGGGTTAGCAATATCTGGGCGGTATGCAGGCCATGCTGCCGAAAAGCGCTTTCCCAGCTGCGCACCAGCCCCATCTGCCCCACTGCCGCCGCTGCCTGCAGCTGATGCAGCGCCCGCGGGCGCTGGCGCCAGCCCAGACGCTGCATGCCCTCCGCTATCGAACCGGATGAAACCAGCACTACATCGATGCCGGCAGCCCTGAGCCGGGCAATTTGCGCCACCCAGTTCTGCATGGCGCCCGTATCCAGACCCTGATCGGCGCTGGTCAGCAGAGCGCTGCCGATCTTGATGACGCAGCGTTTGAGGCGGGAGAAATCAGCTCTGCTTTTCATGTTTCAAACCTTCCAGTGTGTCCATGAGTTTCCACACCAGCTCTTTTGCGCCTTCTCCGCTGATGGCGGAAACCGTGTGGACATCGCCTTGCCAGGCCAGCGCATCGACTATCTGGCGACGGCGTTCAGCCAGTTCCTCGGCCGAAAACAGATCGGCCTTGTTCAGCACCAGCCAGCGTGGCAACCGGGCCAGCTCCGGGCTGTATTGCCGCAATTCGTTTTCCACTGTCCTGACATCCTGCGCAATCATTTCGGCGTCCTTGTAGGGATCGAGATCGACTATGTGCAGCAACACACGGGTGCGCGACAGATGCCGCAGAAACTGGTGACCCAGCCCCGCGCCATGGGCCGCGCCTTCGATAAGACCGGGGATATCGGCGATGACAAAACTGCGGCCGGGGCCAACGCTGACGACGCCCAGTTCCGGATGCAACGTGGTAAAGGGGTAATCGGCAACTTTGGGCCGCGCCTGGGAAACGGCGCGAAGGAAAGTGGATTTTCCCGCGTTGGGCAGCCCCAGCAAGCCCACATCAGCCAGCACTTTCAGCTCCAGGCCCAGTTCCCGCCGCTCACCCGGCTTGCCGGGAATCGTCTTGCGCGGCGCCTGATTGGTACTGGACTTGAAATGCACGTTGCCCAGGCCACCCTTGCCGCCCTGTGCCACCAGCAAGCGCTGGCCATCCTTGAGCAGCTCGCCGATGACTTCGCCGGTAGCCGTATCCGTCACCACCGTACCCACAGGCACTACCACATCCAGGTTCTTGCCGGAAACCCCGGTTTTCTGCCGACCCATGCCCTTGGCGCCATGTTCCGCCTCGTAAGTGCGCTTGAAGCGAAAATCCGACAGGGTATTGAGGTTTTCAGCTGCCACCAGATACACCGATCCTCCACGTCCGCCATCACCGCCATCGGGCCCGCCTTTGGGCATGTATTTCAGGCGCAGAAAACTCATGGCGCCGTTGCCGCCATTGCCGGCGATAACGTTGATTCTGGCTTCATCTACAAATTTCATCGTATCTTGTGGCCTCGGAATTGCGGCGATATTACAGTGAACAAGGCCGCGCTGAAAACAAAAAGCCCCGCCCTGCCGGAGACAGGACGGGGCTTCGGTTTCCTGCGGAAGCTGCTTACGCCGGAATGATGCTGACTGTCTTGCGCTTCAGCGGTCCCTTGACTTCAAAAACGACGGTGCCGTCAGCCGTGGCGAATAAGGTATCATCGCCGCCACGTTTGACATTGACACCGGGATGAAATTTGCTGCCGCGTTGACGTACGATGATATTGCCCGCCACGACCTGCTCGCCGCCATAACGCTTGACGCCGAGGCGCTTGGATTCTGAATCGCGGCCGTTTCTGGAGCTGCCGCCTGCTTTTTTGTGTGCCATTATTCGTTACCTGTCTGAAAGGTTTTATTTGCGAACGCCGCCGTCCAGCTCGTCCTGCAGTTTTTCCAGCGCATCCCAGTCGCCTTTTGCCGCCAGAGCCGCCTGTTCGGGCCAGGTCGTGGGATCAGCGCGATTGTACTGGTTACCCGCTTCCGTCAGCCATTCTTTGATCTGATCAGCTTTGGCCGCAGCCAGATCAGCAAAAGAGCTGACGCCGTGGTCGTTGAGTATGCCGCTGATTTTCG
>QOAV01000065.1 GCA_003972845.1 Gammaproteobacteria bacterium | reverse complement strand
CAATAATTGTTTGGTAAGCCATTAGTAGTACACTCCTGCTTTCAAAGTCTGACCGTTGGATTCGAGCGTATGCAAGCCGCCATCATCAAGGCGAACATACTTAGGCTCATTAAATAGCAGTTCGCTATCGCGCATTTCCTGAGTTGGCCCAGTTTCATCAGCCAGCTTAGGAATAAACTTGCCCCAAGGCTTGGTGGTGATCGGTGCCAGCAGCTCCATATCTTTCTTACCGTTACGGAACTTGATGCGCCAGGCGATAGTACCTTTTTCCTCATCACGAATAACACGTACCGAGTGGCCCAGTGGCGCGAAATCCGCATAGCCACGCACATCAATGGCGTGGTGAGGACAGGCTTTCACACAGGAATAACACTCCCAGCACATGTTGGGCTCAATGTTATAGGCACGTCGCAGAGTCTTGTCGATGTGCATGATGTCAGAAGGGCAGATATCAACGCACTGTCCACAACCATCACACCGAGTCATATATACAAAAGTTGGCATAATATTTCTCTCTTTCCAGATTAATTAGTTACATTAAGTGTCAGTAGTGGTTTGGCGCTTCACGCTTGATACCAAGTCCCATATTGGGTGGATTTTTGCCCAAATACATAGGGATATCAGGAAACCTTTTTTGTACTTCCGGGTCTGCCGGATCGTATTCAGCAGGCAGGTTTTCCCTTGAACCATCTGCCCGGGTTACTCGCTTCTGATAAGCCGCGGCAGGTTTGAAGAACATATGTGCAAATTTGGAGAAATATACACCCCCAAACAGGACGACAGCCGAGAGAATGAAGAGAATGAAGAACAGATTGGAGAGCTTTGACACCCCCCCGGTTGACTGCAAAAAAGACCAGATCAAGGCAAAAGTGCAGGTGGCGAGCAGAGACAGGATAAACAGATCCGCTGGCACCAGCTTGTACCACTTGGCACCCTCGGAATTGACATCAACCCGAATGGAGAACCAGAACCAGTAACCGCCGAAACAAAGCATTAGCGCACCGAGATGCCACAACAAAGGCCAGATTCCCGGCGTTGTTTCGCCCGCGCCCAGGTAGCCAAAGATCATAATCGCTGTTGTTGCAGCGAACAATATAAACCCGTACATGGTGAAAAGATGGGAAACTCTGCGTTTCGGGTTGGCGAACTCACCGGAAGTCAGAACCTCATTCGTCAAAACTTTGGCCGCCAGTGCAGCTTTTTCGCCGCTGCTAACCGTCCTTTTGGCTGACTTCTTGGCTTTTTCTGCATTCTCAAAAAAGTATTTGGCGCTTTTCTTGTGCATCATGTCCAGCACAGTGCCGCCCACAACCAGAAGAACCATTAAAATGATGAACACCTGCATCGCAGCCGGTGGTATGAACGCCGCAATCTCGGCGAAGGGGTTAGTAGTGAGCATGTTTCGGGACTCCTTGACGATTATGAAAACGGGGGGAGAGTGAACGATTAGATCAAGTATGTCCATTCAACAATATTACTCAATCAATAAATGTAACTAATTGGTGGGCCATCAAAGAAACGAATGACACTATTTTCCCGCAATATTAGTGAGTTACGAGCAGCAATCACCGGCCTCCACTGAGTCAGCGCGCCATTCTGTACTGCAACCGGGAGGAAACGGCTTAGACCCACGCTGGAATTCAAGGGATTTATGGCGCAATTCCCTGCGCCTCACCCCTGCGGGGCCGCGCTGAAGCGCGTTCAAAATCGTTCCCGACGATTTTGTCGAACCTCGAGGTTTCTCACCCTCCCTCGCCGCAAATAAAAAAGCCCCGCGATGCGGGGCCTTGTTATTTGGCGGAGAGAGAGGGATTCGAACCCTCGGTACGCGTAAACGTACACACACTTTCCAGGCGTGCTCCTTCAACCACTCAGACATCTCTCCGGAAAGGGCCGGGAGATTAGCCCAGAGCGAGTATTTAGGCAATGCCTTAACCTCGCAACGCGGACATTTTTGCTTAATTTGAAACGCACCGGGTGAATCGCCGGGTGCCATCGGATAAGATGGGCAGCCTGCTTTTATGATGGCCGACGGGATACCAACAAGAATAATGTCGCAGTTCAAATTCCGCGAAAATCTGGCCTGGGTGTTCATCGCCCTGTTGTTTCTGGGGCTGCTGCTGCCGTATCCCCTGTTGCATTCCCCGGAGAATGACACGCTGAAGTCGGTTTTGAAATCAGGCGAACTGGTGATCGCGACGGTGGCTGGCCCGACCACAGTATATAAAGGTCCGGATGGCTCACTGCGGGGTTTTGATCACGACCTGGCCGAAGCCTTTGCCGGTTCCCTGCAGGTCAGGCCGGTGTTCCGGTTCGCCGAGAATATGAGAGATCTGTCCGGCCTGCTCACCACCGGCAAAGCGGACATGGCGATCGCCGGTATTCAGGATACGCCGGACAGCCGTTCGCTGTTCCTGTTTTCCGACCCTTATAAGCACGTCCAGCACTATATCGTCTATTTACGTGGCGGTGCGCGCCCGAAAAAACTGAAGGATCTGTATGACCGCGAAATCGAGGTGCCGCGCGACAGCGGCGCAATGTATGTGTTGAAGGAACTGAAAAAAGAACACCCGAAGCTGAACTGGAGCCACTCCGACGACAATTATGAGGTCTTGCTCACCGAGCTGTGGCAGGGTCTGGTAGATTTTTCGCTGGTTCCCATTGATGTGTTAAAAGTGATGCAGCAGCATTTGCCGGAACTCAGCAAAGGCATGGCTCTGGGCGACCCAGGCAAGCTGGCGATGGCCTTTTCTACCCAGGATTCCGGCGCCATTGCCAAAAAAGCCGGTGATTTCCTTACAGCTTTTCGGAAAAGTGGCGGCCTCAAGCGTCTGGAACAGCGCTATTATGACGCCGCGTCAAAGAACAGCTATTTCAATCTGGCCCATTACAACGCCGAAATCGACTACGCCCTGCCAGATTACAAGGCCCTGTTCGTCAAATACGGCAAAATCTATAACATCGACTGGCGTTTGCTGGCGGCCATGGCCTATCAGGAGTCGCAATGGAAGGCGGATGCGGTCTCACCCACCGGCGTTGAGGGCATCATGATGCTGACCAAAGGTACGGCAAAGCTGATGAAAATAGACAATCGCAAGGACCCGGATCAAAGCATACGCGGCGGAGCGCAGTATATCGCCCGGTTACGTGACAAGATTGCCGACGAAGTGAAAGAGCCGGATCGCACCTGGATGGCGCTGGCCGCTTACAATGTAGGCCTCGGCCACTTGCTCGATGCGCGTGAACTGGCGCGCCAGACCAACAAGAACCCGGATTTCTGGACCGATCTCGAACAGACGCTGCCATTGCTGGAAAACGAGGAATGGGCAAAGAAGACCAAACACGGCAAGGCCAGAGGCCGCGAGCCGGTGCAATATGTCGATCGCATCCGCTCTTTCTACGACATACTGGTCAAACGCGACGAGGAAATGAAAAAAGATGAATCGTCAGTAGTGCAGCCATCGGCATTGTAAGCATCTATCGGCGGCTGCGAAAAAACTCCCGCAACAGATCGCCGCTCTCCGCCATCACCGGCCCACTCACTTCGATTCGGTGATTGGCAAAGTCCGCCGCGGCGAGATCGATCACCGAGCCGCAGGCGCCGGTACGCGGATCGGCGGCGCCGTACACGATGCGCTGCACGCGGGCGTGAACCAGGGCGCTGGCGCACATCGGACAGGGCTCGAGGGTCACATACAGAACAGAGCCGGGAAAGCGATAGTTGTTCAGCGCCTCGCCCGCCGCGCGCAGAGCCATGATTTCGGCGTGGGCGCTGGGGTCGGAAAGCGTAATGGGCGAATTGCAGCCGGAACCCACCAGCCGGTCATCCAGCACCAGCACCGCGCCCACCGGCACCTCACCGGCATCGGCAGCCCTGTGCGCCTGTTCCATCGCCAGGCGCATCCAGTGATGCTTCCCTACTCCCATTCAATGGTCGCTGGTGGTTTACCCGATATATCGTAGGTGACGCGACTGATGCCCTTGACTTCGTTAATGATACGGCTGGAGATGTTGGCCAGCACATCGTAGGGAATCTGCGCCCAGCGCGCAGTCATGAAATCAATGGTCTCCACCGCGCGCAGCGCCACCACGTAGTCGTAGGCGCGATTGTCCCCCACCACGCCGGTGGACTTGACCGGCAAAAACACGGCAAAGGCCTGACTGACCTTGTCGTACAGATCATTGCGGTACAGTTCCTCGATGAAAATGGCGTCGGCGCGGCGCAGTATGTCGGCGTATTCCTTTTTGACTTCGCCGAGGATGCGCACGCCCAGGCCAGGGCCGGGAAACGGATGACGGAAAACCATTTCATGCGGCAGGCCCAGAGCCACGCCGATGTTGCGCACCTCATCCTTGAACAGTTCGCGCAATGGCTCCAGCAGTGACAATTCCATGTTTTCCGGCAAACCGCCGACATTGTGGTGGGACTTGATGACCTTGGCATGACCGGTATCGGCGCCGGCGGATTCGATCACATCGGGGTAGATCGTGCCCTGCGCCAGCCATCTGGCATTGGCC
>QOAV01000200.1 GCA_003972845.1 Gammaproteobacteria bacterium | reverse complement strand
GTCCGGGCTCTCTGCTGATAGCCGATGAAAGCCACGCGACGATTCCGCAGATTGGCGCCATGTACAAGGGTGATCGCTCGCGCAAGACCACGCTGGTGGAATTCGGCTTTCGTTTGCCGTCGGCGCTGGACAACCGGCCGCTGATGTTCGAAGAGTTCGAACGCATGATCCCGCAGACCATTTTTGTTTCGGCCACGCCGGGCCCGTATGAAGAAGAACACGCCTCATCCGTGGTGGAGCAAGTGGTCAGACCCACCGGGCTGGTGGACCCGGAAGTCCACATCCGGCCGGTGGCGACGCAGGTGGACGACGTTTTATCAGAAATCAACAAGCGTGCGCCCATCAACGAACGCGTGTTGATTACCACATTGACCAAACGCATGGCGGAGGATCTGACCGATTATCTGATGGAACATGACGTGCGTGTGCGCTACCTGCATTCCGATATCGACACGGTGGAGCGGGTGGAGATCATTCGCGATCTGCGCGCCGGCGAATTCGATGTGCTGGTGGGCATCAATCTATTGCGCGAAGGACTGGATATTCCCGAAGTCTCGCTGGTCGCCATCCTGGACGCCGACAAGGAAGGCTTTCTGCGCTCCAAGCGCTCTCTGATCCAGACCATTGGCCGGGCTGCGCGCAATGTCAACGGCATGGCGATACTGTATGCCGACAGGATTACCGATTCCATGCAGGGCGCAATCGATGAAACCCGGCGCCGCCGCGCCAAACAGATCGCGTTCAACAAGGAACACAGCATCACGCCGAAAGGCATCAACAAGGATATCAAGGATATTATCGACGGCATCGGCGGCAGAGGTCGCGCCCGGTCCGGCAAGGGCAGGGGTTCCGGCGCTTCACGTCTGGACCGGGTGGCGGAACCGGCGAGTCTGTATGAAACGCTGAACCCGAAACAAGCTGCCAGGCGCATCAAAGAGCTGGAAAAACAGATGCACCGACACGCCGAGAACCTGGAATTTGAGGAAGCGGCCATGGTTCGGGACAAGCTCCTGGAACTGCGCAAGGCGGTGTTTTTGCCCGGCGCATGAATATGGCACAAGATGATTGCCGATAAGGTTTGAAAAGCGGCGGCCGTTTTGTTACTTTCCGCCGCCTTCTATAGAGGCGCGTAGCTCAGTTGGTTAGAGCGCCACCTTGACATGGTGGAGGTCGTTGGTTCGATTCCAATCGCGCCTACCAGTTTTTACGGGGTACAAGGCCGCACGGCGGCAACAACAGTCATGCCAGCGATTACTCTTCCCGACGGTTCCGTCAAACAATATGATGATCCCGTCAGCGTTTACCAGATAGCCGAGGATATCGGCCCCGGTCTGGCCAGGGCGACTCTGGCGGGCAAGGTGAATGGCAAGCTGGTGGACTCCTCCCATGTCATCAACGACGACGCCGAACTGTCCATTGTTACGCGCAAGGATGACGAGGCGCTGGATCTGATTCGTCACGATGCCGCCCATGTCTTGGCACAGGCGGTGCAGGAGCTGTATCCCGGGACCCAGATCACCATTGGCCCAACCATCGAAAACGGTTTTTATTACGATTTCGTGCGTGACGAGCCGTTTACCGAAGAAGACCTCGGGAGAATCGAAAAACGCATGGCCGAAATCGTCAAGCGCGATCTGCCCATTACCCGTGAAGTCATGACCCGCGAGCAGGCAATGCAGGCGTTTCGCGACCTGGGCGAGACCTACAAGGTCGAGATCATTGACGACATCATCCCGGAAGGCGAGGAAATATCCATCTATCGTCAGGGTGACTGGTTCGACGTCTGTCGTGGACCGCATCTGCCCAGCACCGGCAAGCTGGGCGACGGCTTCAAGCTGATGAAAGTGGCCGGAGCCTACTGGCGCGGAGACTCGAACAACGAGATGCTGCAACGTATCTATGGCACGGCCTGGGCTGATAAAAAAACCCTGAAAGCTTATCTGCATCAGCTGGAAGAGGCGGAAAAACGCGATCACCGGCGTATCGGCAAGCAGCAGGATCTTTTCCATTTTCAGGAAGAAGCGCCGGGCATGGTGTTCTGGCACGACAAGGGCTGGAAAATCTATCGGGCAATCACCGACTACGTGCGCGGTGTTCTGGTGGAAAACGATTACGAGGAAGTGAACACGCCGGAAGTAGTGGACCGGTCCCTGTGGGAAAAATCGGGCCACTGGGACAAATTTTCCGATGACATGTTTACCGTCAGCGTGGAAAACCGCGAATACGCCATCAAGCCCATGAACTGCCCCTGCCATGTGCAGATATTCGAACAGGGCCTGAAAAGTTACCGCGACCTGCCGTTGCGCATGGCCGAATTCGGCTCCTGTCACCGCAATGAGCCATCCGGCACTTTGCATGGTCTCATGCGTTTGCGTTCGTTCGTGCAGGACGATGCGCACATCTTCTGTACCGAAGAACAGATTCAGGATGAGGTTTCCCGTTTCATCGATCTGCTGTTCCAGGTCTATAAAACATTTGGCTTCGACGATGTGCTGATCAAGCTGTCTACGCGGCCGCAAAAGCGTGTCGGTTCCGATGAGGTCTGGGACAAGTCTGAACAGGCTCTGGAAACAGCGCTGAACAACAAAGGCCTGGACTGGCAGTTGCAACCGGGAGAGGGCGCGTTTTATGGTCCCAAAATCGAGTTCTCATTAAAAGACAGCATCGGACGAGTCTGGCAGTGCGGCACGATTCAGGTGGACTTCTCCATGCCGGGCCGGCTGGGCGCCACTTATATCGCGCAGGACGGCAGCAAGCAGACGCCGGTGATGTTGCATCGCGCCATACTCGGCTCCATTGAGCGTTTTGTCGGCATTTTGATCGAAGAACACGCCGGATCCCTGCCGGTGTGGCTGGCTCCGATACAGGCTGTTGTCAGCGGTATTACGGATAAACATGCCAAATATGCCGCAGAAGTGGAGAATACCCTGAGAAAACGGGGCATACGGGTCATTTCCGACTTGAGAAACGAAAAAATCGGCTTTAAAATCCGCGAGCATACATTGCAGCGCATTCCATATTTGTTGGTTGTCGGAGATCGTGAAGCAGAAAGCGGAACGGTGTCCGTTCGTACGCGTGAAGGCAAGGACCTGGGCGCGATGAAAATGGACGAATTTATTGACTTAGTGGGTGATGATGTTGCCCGGAAAACCAGTTGAGAGGTAAAAGGCTATCGCCGTTAGAAAAAAGACAAGACTGAATGAAGAAATCACCGCGCCTGAAGTCAGGTTGATCGGCGCCGATGGCGAACAGGTGGGGATCATGCCTGTCGAAAAAGCGCAGGCCATAGCGAAAGAACAGAGACTTGAGCTGGTAGAGATCTCGCCTGCGGCAGAGCCGCCTGTTTGCAAGATCATGGATTACGGGAAATTTCGTTACGAAAATTCCAAGCAGAAACAGTCAGCCAAGAAAAAGCAGAAACAGTTCACGATCAAGGAAATCAAGTTTCGGCCAGGAACCGAAGATCATGATTACCAGATCAAGCTGCGTAATCTGAAAAAGTTTCTGGAAAACGGCGACAAGGCAAAAGTCACCTTGCGTTTCCGCGGCCGGGAGATGGCCCATCAGGAGCTGGGACTGGATTTGCTGAAAAGAGTACAGGCCGACCTGGAAGAATATGGAAACGTCGAGCAGTTTCCAAAAATGGAAGGGCGGCAAATGACGATGGTTATCAGCCCGATTAAGAAAATCGGCGGATAAATCGGATAAAATACAGAATATACGGAGCACAAAATGCCTAAACTGAAAACAAACCGGGGAGCGGCCAAGCGTTTCAAACGCACCGCGAAAGGGCGCTTCAAGCGCAGCCAGGGCTTCCTGAATCACATATTGACGAAAAAATCGACCAAACGTAAAAGACATTTGCGCAAAGGGCTCATCGTGGTGAAAGCCGATGAGCAGGCTCTGAAGCGTATGATGCCTTACAGCTAAGGAGCTGAAAAATGCCTCGAGTAAAACGTGGAGTGACTGCGAAAGCCCGTCACAAAAAAGTCCTGAAGCAGGCCAAAGGCTATCGCGGCGCGCGCAAGAACGTCTATCGTGTTGCCAAGCAGGCGGTGGACAAGGCCGGGCAGTATGCCTACCGTGACCGCAAGCAGCGTAAACGCCAGTTTCGCGCATTGTGGGTAGTACGTATCAATGCCGGCGCCCGTGACAATGGTCTGAGCTACAGCCGCTTCATGAATGGCCTGAAAAATGCGGAAATCGATCTGGATCGAAAGGTGCTTGCCGATATTGCAGTGCATGACAAAGATGCATTTGCCGTGATCGCAGACAAGGCCAAGGCTGCGCTCGCCTGAGTCCGGCGACAAATCTGATCGTGAAAAAGGGAAGCCGATAACGGTCTTCCCTTTTTTGTTTCAGCCGTTTTTCAGCCTGCCCCATGCGCTACCGGCGCCGATCCAGGACCTTGAAAATAGCTAATGTACTTTATTATAAAAGGCCTCTAATTAATTGTGGATAATAACTTATTTACTGGAATTGATGCTGCTTTAGCAGACGCGACATCGGATCTGGAGCAGACTGCATCGCTGGAAC
>QOAV01000008.1 GCA_003972845.1 Gammaproteobacteria bacterium | reverse complement strand
CAGCTCCTCTTCATCAACACCGGCGGCGCGCGTCAATCTTTCACCCATGCTGTCCAGTCGCATCAGTTTTGCCTGGACGCTGGCCAGCTGTGTCGCCATGACCTGAAAACGACTCTCTCCCTGCATTCTGGTTTCTTCAATAACCCGCTTATACTCGTCCAGCCGCTGCTTCATTTCGGCAATCTTGGGGGCCTGGGTATTGACCACTTCCACTGGCACCACCGGATCTTTCACAATATAGCCGACAGCTCCGGCGGCCAACGCCACTACCACAAACAATGATACTGCGCCCACGACAAAGGTCCTGTGGCCAAGATGGCGAACCGTTCCCGCTTTCGCGCCTTCTGATACAATGATAAATTTCATACTCTAACTTTTTCCTGTGTGGGTACTCACCTTACTCAATGTCATCCCATCAGCAATTTGGTCTGCAAAAACTTTCAGCATTTCTTAATGCTTTTCAGAAAGATAGTCCAACTTTAAAACCTATCCAGTCACAATCATCATTGCTGGACAGCTGGCGTCAATCCGTTGACGACCCGTTGAAAAACCACTGCGTGCCACTAAGCTACGAAAACGGCGTACTGTCTGTTCAACTTAGTTCGCAGGGCTGGGCGCAAAAACTTCGGTTCGAGCAGGCAAGCATCGAAAACTGCCTGCGCAAGCGCTCCGCATTCAAGAACCTGAAATCCATCAGGATCCGCGTGCAGCCATCCCCCGCGCCGTTGCCCGTCAAACAACGGGCCAAAGCAAAGACGGCGCGCAAACCGATCACCCGGAATACAGCAAATCTGCTGACCCAGGTGGCTGATACCATCCATGATGAGAAACTGGCCGCGTCCCTGCGGCGCATCGCCGGCCGCGTAATCGGCCGGTCTTGAATCTGGTGTTGTTAAGCTGCGCCGACCGGAGCTGCCTGAGTAAAGACGATGGGGGATTCCTCACCGTTCTCAAACGACACTTCTTCCCACGCTTCTTCCTGCGCCATCAACTCTCGCAGTAGTTTGTTATTCAGGGCATGGCCTGATTTGTAGGCGCTGAATTCACCAATCAGTGGCTTGCCCAGCAGATAAAGATCGCCAACAGCATCCAGCACTTTGTGCTTGACGAATTCGTCTTCATAGCGCAATCCGTCTTCATTCAGAATACGGTACGAATCCAGCACCACAGCATTGTCCAGGCTGCCGCCACGGGCGAGCCCTGCTTCGCGCAGCGCTTCAATATCTTTCATGAATCCGAACGTACGCGCCCGGCTCACTTCCTTCATGTACGACGTGGTGGAAAAATCCACTCGCGCATACTGCAGGGATTTCTTGAATACCGGATGATCGAAGTTGATCGCAAACGATATCTTGAATCCTTCATGCGGATCGAATCTGGCCCATTTATCGCCATCCTCGACCTTGACTGTTTTCTTCACGCGTATAAAGCGCTTTGCTACCGGTTGCTCGGTAATGCCCGCTGACTGTATCAAAAACACAAACGGCCCGGAACTGCCGTCCATAATGGGGACTTCCGCCACGGTCACATCAACATAGGCATTATCAATGCCAAGGCCGGCAAAAGCCGACATGATATGTTCCACTGTCGCTACCTTCACGCCATCTTTTTCGATAGTGGAGGACAACCGTGTATCCGTTACATTGGCATAGTCTGCGGCAATATCTACCGGCGGCTCCAGATCAATACGCCTGAATACAATACCTGTGTCCGGCGCGGCAGGCCGCAAGGTCAGATAAACCTTTTCTCCTGTGTGCAATCCGACTCCCGTTGCTCGGATAACATTCTTCAGAGTACGCTGTTTAATCAAGGCAATGTCCAGAGTCGTTTTTCCGGGCTGTATTTTCCCGGAATCACCACGGAGTCGGTGCAGAATTCGGATTTCGCCGAATTCTACACCAGTCCCGTCGTATATTGTAGTCAACTTACTACATCAAAACATGCGATCCCTCGCTTGCAACAGGAAAAGCCCGAACAAATCCGACGGTTTCAGGCTGATACAACAGCGCATCGACCAACGTGAAATCACCAGAATCCGTCTGAATCATTCTGGCGTTTCCTAGTTTGCCTGGTTCCTCAACAGAGAGGGAATCCGGCGAATCACGCTCCTGGCGCTGCGCTCATTACTCTTTGCAACTTTCTTGGGAGCAGGCGGTGTCTTGCGCTCCAGCGGACTGACACCCGTAGCCGCCCCGGCATTGCGTTCGATCGTGGGAATATCGTATTCGCTGTAATCCGGCGCTGCATTCACGGGCGCAGCTGACGCTGAATCGGCATTACCAGTGGCGGCCGCAGCCGGACGGGCGATAGCAACGCGCTCTCTGCGCACCGGAGCTGCACGGCGTCTGGCAGAATCCGATTTAGCATGTTCGACGCCGGTGGCGACGATGGTGACGCGCATGTGACCGTCTTCGATATTCGGATCCAGCACCGTACCCATGACGATGTTGGCGTCGTCTGCGGCAAAGTCGCGAACCACCTGACCGACCGCTTCGAATTCCCTGGTTTTCATGTCCATGCCAGCCGTCACGTTGACCAGGATGCCTTGCGCTCCCTTGATCTCGATATCTTCCAGCAACGGGCTGCAAATCGCCTTGTGCGCCGCCACTTCTGCGCGGCTTTCGGTGTTGTCGGTGCCGGTGCCCATCATGGACATGCCGCCAGACGACATGATCGCTTTCACATCCGCGAAGTCGACGTTGATCAGGCCGGCGCGGGTAATCAATTCGGCAATCCCCTGGACAGCGCCATGCAGCACCTTGTTGCCCTCGGCAAACGCCTCGACCAGAGTCATGTCCTCATTCATTTCCAGCAGCTTGGCATTCGGCACCACGATCAGCGAGTCCACCTGCTGACGCAGATCCTCCATGCCCTTTTGCGCCAGCGACATGCGATGAGCACCCTCGAACGGAAATGGCGTGGTCACGACAGCGACGGTCAGTATGTTCAGCTGCTTGGCGATGCCGGCAACGATAGGCGCAGCGCCGGTTCCGGTGCCGCCACCCATGCCGGCAGTCACAAAGACCATGTCGGCGCCTTCCATCAGTTGCAGTATGCGCTCGGAATCCTCTTCCGCCGCTTCCTTGCCGATATCCGGGTCGGCGCCAGCGCCCAGGCCTTTGGTTGTGCGCGAGCCGATTTGCAGTATGTGGTCCGCTGAAGAGCGATCCAGCGCCTGAGCATCGGTATTGGCTGTGATGAAATCAACGCCTTCGATGCGGTTCTGGATCATATAATCCACAGCGTTGCCGCCACCTCCACCGACTCCGATAACCTTGATTTCCGCTTGTTGACCGTTTTCGTTTAACAATTCAAACATTTTTGCATTCCCCTGCTTTGATGTTTAGTTGACTAAAGTACCTGTGTTTTACAAATTGTTGCCGAACCAGTTTTTCATACGACTGAAAAACGAGCCCCGGCGCGACGCTATCTCAGCGTCGTACATCGACTGACCCGGTGGCTTCAGGCCAGACAAAACAAGACCCACCCCGGTGGCGTACTGGGGGCTGCGAATCACTTCGCTCATCCCGCCGACACCCATGGGCAGACCCAACCGCACTGGCAGATGAAACAACTCTTCCGCCAGTTCCAGGGTTCCCGGCATTTTCGCCGTTCCGCCAGTGAGCACGATGCCTGAACCGAGCAATTCCATGTATCCGGAATGCCGCAACTCAGCCGCCGCCAGCTCAAATAACTCGACCATCCTCGGCTCCACCACTTCCGCCAGTCTTGCTCTTTGCAGGCTGTTGGATTTGCGCCCCGCCACATCCGGCGTTTCGATAGTCTCGTTTTCATTCACCAGCGCCACATTGGCGCAGGCATGTTTTCTTTTCAGCTCTTCCGCCGCCGCCATGGGCGTGCGCAGAGAAATGGCGATATCGCTGGTCACCTGATCGCCGGCGATGGGTATGGCCGCGGTATGGCGAATGGCGCCATCCACGAACACAGCGATATCGGTGGTGCCGGCGCCGATGTCGATGACGCAAACACCCAGTTCTTTTTCATCATCGGTGAGCACCGCTTCGGCGGAGGCAAATTGCTCCAGCACGATATGTTCGGCTTCCAGACCGGCGCGCTTGATGCATTTCTCCAGGTTCTGCTTGGCCGACAGAGCGCAGGTGACGATATGCACCTTCGCTTCCAGCCGGACACCGCTCATGCCCACCGGCTCGGTAATGCCTTCCTGGCCGTCGATGATGAAATCTTGCGGAATCACATGCAGAATCTGCTGATCCGCCGGTATATTCATGGCCCGCGCCGCTTCCATCACCCGCTCTACGTCGTCCACCTGGATTTCCTTGTCACGGGCGGCGACCACGCCGTGAGAATTGATGCCACTGATATGCGCGCCGGCAATGCCGGCATTGACACCGATGATTTCGCAGCCGGACATCAGCTCGACATCTTCCACCGCCTTGCGGATGGATTGCACGGTGGAATCGATATTGGCCACAATGCCCTTTTTCAGACCGCGTGAGGGATAGGAGCCAACGCCGATGATGTCGATTTCGCCATCCACCTTGTACTCGCCCACCAGCACGGCG
>QOAV01000090.1 GCA_003972845.1 Gammaproteobacteria bacterium | reverse complement strand
AATCTGGTAGAGAACATCGGTTTCGTCGGCAAGGATCCGCGCCAACCGGCTCTGCACTTCGAACGTATGTACCGTGACAATCAGTGGACGACCGGCACAGTGGCGGTGTCCGCCATAAGCGCCCTCGACATCGCCATGTGGGACATCAAGGGGCAGGAGGTGGGCAAGCCGGTGTACGAACTGTTCGGCGGCCCCACCTTCGACGGCCGCGTCCCTGTCTACTGCCACGTGCCCGCAGGCGCCACGCGTGAGGAGTTTGCCGACAACATCTCCAGTGCCCTCGACCGTGGCTACCGGGTGATGAAAACCTGGAAAAATGAACGCTCGCGGGCGGGGGCGGTGATCGCCGTGTTCATGGAGCGGTTGACGGGCATCGCCGCGCTGCTGATACTGGGTTTTATCGGTGGCGTCATCGGCTGGTGGCTGGATGGCGACTGGCTGTCGCGCTGGATCGTCATATTCGGACTGGCGGGCGGTGCGGTAACATTGATCGCGGGTATTGTGCTGGCGAAAACCGGCGCCATCTATAAATTATTGCAATCGCCGCGCTGCCCTGGCGTGGTGCGTACCACGTTTGAACATCTGGCCGATTACCGGGCCAAACCCGGCGAATCGGCAGAAGTGATGGCGGTATCCTTCGGCTTTCATTTTCTGACCATTGCCTGGTGGTGGTTGCTGATTGCCGCAGTGGGCGCGCACCTGCCGCTGTATCATCTGGTGGTGGTGCTGGCCATATTGAGTATCGTCACCATACTGCCGCTGTCCATCAATGGCATTGGTCTGGTGGATGGCTCGTTCATTTATCTGGCGGGGCTGTATGGTGTGGAATATGAGCAGGGGCTGACGATCATGCTGTTGCTGCGCGCTCTGATGATTCCCATCAGCCTGATCGGCGCCTGGTATTATTTGAGAGAGAAAAAGGACCAACATGTGCGGGATTAGCGGATACATAGCCGCCGGGCCGGTGGCGCGCGACGACATTCAGCGCATGAACACGGCGATTCACCATCGCGGGCCGGATGGCGACGGCATCGAGCTGCGCGATAACGTCGGTTTCGGCCACGTGCGACTGTCCATTATCGATCTGGAAGGCGGCCATCAGCCGATCCTTTCCCCGGACCGGCAGGTGTGGATTACTTTCAACGGCGAAATCTACAATTACCGCGAATTGCGCGCCGGCCTGGAAGGGCAATACGACTTCAACACCCACAGCGACACCGAAGTGATACTGGCGCTGTATCTGCAAAAGGGCAGGGACTGCGTGAAACAGCTGCGCGGCATGTTCGCCTTCGCCATTTACAACTTCCGCGACCGCTCGCTGTTCATGGCGCGCGACCATCTGGGGCAGAAGCCGCTGTATTATTTCAATGATGGCGAGCGGCTGGGGTTCTGTTCCGAAATCAAGGGCCTGCTGGCGCTGGATGACGGCCTGCGCCAGCTCAACCATGAGGCTCTATACGAATACCTGAGCCTGCGCATAATCACCGCGCCGCGCTCCATGATGCGCGACATCAAAAAGCTGCCGCCGGGCCATTGCCTGAGCTTCAAGGGCGGCAAGCTGGATATTTCCCGCTACTGGGATCTGGATTACCGGCGGAAACTGCCGTTGTCGTTCGACGAGGCGCTGGATGCGCTGGAACAAAAGCTGGAAGAAACCGTGCGTTACCATCTGGTGTCCGATGTGCCGGTGGGCGCATTCCTGTCCGGCGGCATGGATTCCAGTCTCATCGTCGCCATGATGAGCAAGATTACCGGCGAGCCGGTGAAGACCTTTTCCGGCGATGTGCCGTATGAGGGTTACAGCGAACTGCCGTACTGCCACATCGTCGGCGAATGCTGCGCCACCGATCCGCACGAAATGACCATCGAGCCGACCCTGATGCGCACCTTGCCCGATCTGGTCTGGCATCTGGACGAGCCATCGGATTCGCTGTCCACCTGCATGTATCATATTTCCGCGCTGGCGCGCAAAGAAGTGAAAGTGGTGCTGGGCGGCGACGGTGGCGATGAGCTGTTTGGCGGTTACGACCGCTATTACGGTGTGCGTTACGCAAGCTATTACGCCATGCTGCCCGAATCCGTCCGCCGCCATGTCATGCCGAAGCTGATCAACCTGATGCCGGAAGGTTTCTGGTACAAGAGCATCAGCCACCAGCTCAAGTGGATGAATTATCTGTCGTTTTTCGAGGGCGGCAGGCGCTACGCCAAATCGCTGGGTTATTTCTATTTCTCCGACCAGTACCGCAAACAGCTCTACACCGAGCAGTTCCAGCAGGCGGTGGGCATGTTCGACCCGGAATCCTCCATCGTCAGCCATTACGACAACGCCCTGGCCGACGACATGGTGGACCGCATGCTCTATACCGACAGCAACACGCGCATGGTGGATCACCCGGTGATGATCTCGGACCGTATGACCATGGCACACGGCCTGGAATCGCGTGCGCCGTTCATGGATCACAAACTGGCGGAGTTCTGCGCGGCGCTGCCCAGCAACTACAAGGTCAAGGGCCGCAAACTGCGTCATATCCAGATCGAACTGGTGCGGCGTTATTTCCCCGACAGGCTGGTGAACCGCAAGAAGCAGGGTTTTTCCTCGGCGCTGACTTATTTGCTGGCGGACGAGTATCAGCGCATCTACCAACTCTATTTGCAGGATTCACGACTGGTGCAGGCCGGGCTGATCCGGCACGAAGCCATCAAGCGCCTGCTGGACGAGCATCAGGCGAAAAAAGCCGATCACGGCCAGCGTCTGTGGCAGTTGTGCAACGCCGAGATCTGGTACCGCATGTATATCGAGCGGGTGGGCAAGGAGCAGATTCGGGAACAATTACTGGCGGCCTGACGGTTGCCGGATGGCCTTTTTCCTGGCCGGTTTGTTTTTCGCGTTTTTCTGTTTCGGGTGTTTATTGTTCAGCTCGTTCTTTGCTGGTTTATTCCCGCCGGCGGTTTTCCCTGTGGTTGTCTCCGGCTGCGCAGGCGGTTTTTTATCGGCCCGGGGCTTTGGCGCCCACAGGAACAGTTTCGGGTTTACCCGCGCATTGTTCAGGCTCAGCGACCAGTGCAGATGCGGACCGGTGGCGCGGCCGGTGCTGCCGACCTTGCCGATAATGTCGCCGCGTTTGACCTTGTCGCCCTTTTTTACGTCGATCTTGCTCAGATGGCACATCATCGACACCAGCCCCTGGCCGTGGTCAATCATCACCGTGTTGCCATTGAAAAAATAGTGACCGGTGGCGGCGATCTCGCCTGCAGCAGGAGCTGTCACCGGGCGGCCGGACGGTGCAGCAATATCCAGTCCGCTGTGCGGGTTGCGCGGTTTGCCATTGAAAACGCGCCGCAGGCCGAATGAACTGCTGAGCTCGCCTTTCACCGGCTGTTGCAACGGCAGGGCCACCGGTTCGGCATCGCGCCAGTGATTGTAGACGGCGTCCATTTCGGCGCGTTCCTTTTTGATGCGTTTCAGCGTCTTGCGGTCGGGATCCACCTGATTTTTGTTGGCTATGCTGAGGTGCTGGGTACGGTACTGCTTGGGCGCCACGCTGAACTTGAACTGGCGCGGCTTGTCTTCACCGGCGTTTTGCACGGTAAAAAAGTACTGGCCGGGGATCAGGTCCAGCGGCAGACCGATTACCGTCCTCCAGTGTTTGTCATCTTTCACCACCATGGCCTGATTGCGCCCGAAGCGGGCCACGGGCCGGTACTCACCGGCGATGCCGAGGTCGAATACGGCGACACCGCCGGGGACCACTTCGGTACGGGGCAGGCTGGCGGCCCGGGCTGTCGCCGAGCACAGCAGCAGAATGGCGATGAGCATGGGGCGGGGCAGGTGATTCATGGCTTGATGTCCTCGACCAGGCAGTCCGCGCTGCCGTCACGAAAACGGACGCGGATCTTGTCGTTCTTTTGCAGTTGAGTGGCGCTGCCGACCAGTTCGCCGCCGGGCAATTTGTTTACCAGGGTATAGCCGCGCGCGAGCGTAGCCAGCGGACTGGCTGTTTCCAGCTCGCCAGTGAGTTTTGCCAGTTTGACACGGCGCCGCCCAAGGTCGCTTCTTATTTGAGTTTCCATGGCCGGGTACAACCGCGAACAGCGGTTTTTCATGGCCCGGATTTTTGCCGATGGCGCATGTTTCTGCAAGCTGTGGTGGGCAGTGAACCCCCTCAGGCGTGCGTGATCCAGCTTCTTGCGGACACCGGATTTGAGCCGGCTGTACAGTTGCGGCAACAGATTGCACACGGCCTCAATCCGGTGCTCCGGCCGGATTAGCTGCGCAGTCAGCTGGTCCAGTTGATAACTGCGCTGTTCCAGCATCTGCAGCATGGCGCGGGTAAGGGCGGACTGCTGGCTGGCGAGCATGCGCAGCAGATGTTCCGAGTCGGGCGATACGGCTTCCGCTGCGGCGGTGGGCGTCGCCGCGCGCACATCGGCTACCAGATCGGCAATGGTGAAATCGGTCTCGTGGCCGATGCCGGACACTACCGGTACCGGACAATATTCGATGGCGCGGGCAACGATTTCTTCGTTGAATGGCCACAGATCCTCCAGTGAGCCGCCGCCGCGCGCCAGAATC
>QOAV01000007.1 GCA_003972845.1 Gammaproteobacteria bacterium | reverse complement strand
GGCTGTAGGGGACGAAACAGACCCAACTCAAACAGAAACCGAGAACGCGGAAATGGCGTGATAAACGTGTCATGAAAAAGGCTCCCCCGGTTTTCCCTATAGTTCGAAATTGAGAAAACGCAACTGTTTTTCAGCAGTTACAAAGCCCTTTCATATGGTAAGCCCCGATGCCAGCAGGCTGGAATACACGGATCGCTTCCGGCCAGAACTGACAGGGTAGAGACTGTTTGATTCAGCCAGAGTCAGAAAATTGGCCAGTCAGTTGAACGGGGACACCAACCATCGCCGACGGGCAAGAAAACTCACCATCCGCGATGAGAAACCCGAATCGGTAACAAGTTCCCCTGATTGGTCGGGAAGCAGCCGTAAGCCCGGAACCCGGGGGCTATCTCGAGGAACTATCCGGGTCCCTTCTGGTTCAGCACCAGGTCGATAATGGCCGGTAAAGCTCCGCGCCGCCTTTTGTCCACTGAATCAGGTATGCCGTTGTTGTCGTTATCCGTATCAAACACATGCGGGTCGCTGCCAAACCGGCTTTCCTGCAAATTGGTAAAACCGTCCTGATCGGGGTCGAGGTTTTTGTCCGCAGCGTCGAAAGGATCAAACCCGTGCGCCGTTTCCCATTCATCGTTCATTCCGTCGTTGTCATCATCGGAGTCGCAGGCGTCGCCTTGGGCGTCTCCATCGTTGTTGGCCTGGCTGGAGTTGGATGTCGTTGGGCAATTGTCCAACTGGTCGGGTACGCCATCATTATCCGAGTCGGCGGCGCTGTTGAAGAACCCCAGGTCCCTGACGCTAAAATTGGCCAGATGAGGAAATACAGCATTGAGGTCACTGTCGTCCAGATCCATCCAACGGGCCAGAGTCGCTCCGTACTGGTCGGTGGCTATTTTCGGAATAAAACGGCCATCATCTTTCACATCATCCGGCCCCCCGAGCTCGTACGCCGGCAATTCGCCGATGATGCGCCCGCCGGCAACATCACCGCCCATGATCAAGGCGTGGGAACCCCAGGCATGGTCGGTGCCATCGCCGTTGATGGTCAGTGAGCGGCCAAATTCGGAGGCGGTAAAAGTGGTCACGGTGTCTTCCACACCCAGTTCCTGTGTCATCTGGTAAAAACTTTGCAGAGCAGAATCCAGTTCCGCCAGCCGCTCGGAATGGATGGTGAGCTGTTCGCTGTGGGTATCGAAGCCGCCAATGGCGACGAAAAATATCTGCCGCTTGAGTCCGAGGGTCTGGCGTATGGCAATCAGTTTGGCGACGGCATGCAGCTCCCGCGACAGCTTGCTGTTGGGGTTATAAGGTGTTTGCAGCGTGGGACTGTTCAGGTAAGCATCACGCAGGGCGCCCAGTCGTGTAATCGCGTCCGTCGTTGTGCTTGCAAAATGACTACCAAGAATATGGTTACGTGATATCGCCAGCATCTGTTGCCAGGTGCTGTGCCGGGCCGGCGAGTCGGTTTCGTCATAAAAATCGAATTTGCTGACGCCATACCACGGGCTGACCGCCAGTGGCTCGCTCAGGTCGCCCATTTGCCAGAAATTGTTGCCATGCAGCGTAAAAGTGGGAGGTAATACCGGATTGCTGTTGGCGTCCATCAACAGGTCAGCCATGCGACCTCCCCAGCCCGAGTTGTCTACGCCGATGGCATGGGACAGGCCGGTTTGCCAGATTTCCTGCTGATGGCTGTGTGAATAGAGATCAGGTGGTAGCACGGCCGTATGATCAAGGATCTGGGCACGAGTCACGGGTTCGTACAGTGTGCCAACATTGCTGACCAGAGCCAGTTTGCCCTGATCGTACAGAGCGGCACTTTGAGCCATGGAAGGGTGAAAAGAGTTTTCTCCGCCGGAAACAGGCACCAGGCTGTCACGGGGAATGGCCAGGTTTTTTCTGATATTGGCGTAGTTGTCGTAGGCCGTGGTTTCGTATGGCACAAACATGTTGAATGCATCATTGCCGCCATACAGGAATACGCAGACCAGGCTTTTGTGATCAGTCAGGCTGCTGTAGGTGCCGGCGGCGAAAGCAGATTGTATCAGCTTCAATTTGTTCTGCATGGCCAGTGCGCTGATGCCGAGACTGCCCAGCGCCATTTTTTTCATAAACGAGCGACGCTCATCTTGATAATTCATTTCGATTCTCCTATCGCTGGATCTGATATTCGGGCGACATGAACATCAGAGAGATGATGTCGCGGGTTTTTGCCGTTTTCTGTTGTTCAGCGGTTCCGCTGTAATCAGTGGATTCCAGATGGGTCTGTAACAATTGTCGCAGCTCGACCGACATCTGGCCGCTGAATACCAGCGTGTCGAGATGGTCCAGAATGGCGTCGGTGTCGTCGATCAGCGCGATTTCCGCGCTCAGATCCAGCGGGCTGGTCCAGGTATAGTCAGGGGTTGCCCAGATGGTGTAATTCATCATGTTGGCAAAGGTTGTGGCGGTGTTTTCGTTGAGTATCTGAAATTCTGGCGCCACCAGCCCCGCTTCGCGTATTTGCCCGGCGGGGGAATAGTCCGGCAGGAAAAAATTGAATACCGAAGGAGATCGCAATACGGCCTGTCCGGCAGCGTCTTCCAATCGGTATGGGTCCACGCCGAATCGATAGACGAATACGCCGGGGTAGCGTTTCCATTCTCCACCGTCGCGTCTCTGGGCCTTGAAGGCCCGGTACAGGTGCGAGAGTTGCAACAACGGCTCCCGCAGTTTGCCAAACCGGTCGGGCAGCAGCGTCGGACCATTCCGCGCTTCGTCGTCCAGTAATATGGACCTGACGACCGCTTTCAGATCACCCCGGACGCCTTGACCGTTATCGTTAAAAACAGTCGCTACCCTGGCGATGTAGGCTGGCGTGGGATTACTGGTGACCAGACGTTGTATTAGTTGCCTGGCTATGAACGGGCCGACATTGGGATGGTTGAAAATGTTGTCCAGCGCCGCTGTCATGTCTTCTTCAGCTGTATTGCCGGCGGGTAAAATGGCGCCGTTGAGCAAATGTTTTTCACCGGTATCATGGTATTGCGCCCAGGCTGTCATGGGTACGGTGCGATCAGTATGGCTGGGAAAAACCACCCAGTTGGCGTTGGCGAAATTCCAGCCGGTAAAAACACGCGCGAATTCCCGGATAGTGTCTTCGTTATAGGTAGGGATGGCCTGGCCGTTGGCGTCCAGTTTCAGGCTGCCATCAAGGTTCAGCTCGTGCAGGCCGATGGAAAAAAGCTGCAGGATTTCTCGTGCATAGTTTTCGTCCGGCCTGATATTGTTTGCCGGGTCGGCCTTCTGATTTCTGACCATGCCCAGATACATGCCCATGACCGCATGCAGGCTTACTTTTTCCAGCACAGTGCGGTAATTCCCGAAAGCTTCGGTTGCCAGCATGTCGTAATAGTTCGCCAGGCCGAACTGGGAATGAGTCAGGCTGCTGGCATTGTCGGATACGACAAAAATCTCGCTTAGCGCAAAGGCAACGCGCTGGCGCAGCTGATCATCACCTTCAATGATATTGATCCACCATTGATCGTGACGGGAAGGAACCCAGGTGTCCTGCTCACAGACGCCGTCACTTTCTACTTCCGGACAACGCGCCCGCACATAAGGCTCTTGCAGGGATGTGGGTCTGGCAAATTGTTCGTCCAGCCAGGAATCGAAACTGGGCAGGCTTTGCAAATGACTGATACTGGCAGACGTGGGGCCGAAGGTCGCCTGCGTCAGAAAACGCGCGGCCTCATTCGCCCCATCGGTGGGGTCGGCGGCCTGCACGAGCGGAAACACCAGGAAGCCCGCGCCCAGCAGCAGTGAGCGCGAAGGAAATAACAATATAGACATGAATAAAATTCTCCATAGTTAGCTGAAAACTGAATAACCCTGTATTCAGAGATTCCATGGCCATTGAATGGCCCAGCCCTTTATCTAACTGCCACGACGCGACAGTATGCTTACTCGAACGCTATTCGATGGCAAATGCCACGAATTGATCAGCGTTAAAAATTTACCCAATCAGTCTGCAACTGACTGCCGCAAATGCTGGCTTCTTGCTGTTGCGTGGAACGCCGGCTCTGCGCGCACCAGACGGGCGCCAGCGGCAAGCAGTTCGCTCACGTGTTCATCCGACAAGGCAAAATTGGTGGGTACTCTGTTGAAATATTGTTCCTGAGCAGACGTCAGTTTGCTGAATGACAAGTGGATCAGCTCATACGTCACCGGCTTGCCACGCCGCGCCATTTCAATGGTCCAGTCAGACAAGGCCTGCCTTACCTGTGACAGGGTTGCCTTGCTGTATTGCCGCATCATGGTCTTGGTAGCTGCCTTGATGACGGATTTGGCGCTCATTGGTTGGGAGTCCAGCCCGGATTTCGGGTCTGGTGTTACGGATGCGTCGACATAGAGCAGGACAATTCTTCTGGTGGATTTCCGGCCTTCGTGCTCAAGCATGTTCTGCACGCCGCCATATTGTTTCACTTTTTGCAGAAAAGGCCGCAGTCCGGTGTTGTCGGTGAGCCCGCCGTCTGCCAGATGAACAAATTGCTGCCGGGGAGGAAAGGCGATTTTGCCGTCAGCGCGCCGCGCCGGATCGGCAGCGGCGCAATAGGCGGCATAGTTGTTCAGTCGTATGGGA
>QOAV01000009.1 GCA_003972845.1 Gammaproteobacteria bacterium | reverse complement strand
AGAAGCTGGTTTGAGGAGAGTCTGAATGGGTCAACTGGACATCAAGATTCCGCAGGTTTCCGACCGGGAAATTCTCGACGCCTACAACCTGGCTCTGGATCAGAAAGAACCTTACGAGCCGGGTGAGCGCGAGGCGTTGCGGGAAGAAATCAAGCGCCTGCTGAAGGAGCAGGATGCGGTGCTGGTGGCCCATTACTACACCTCGGACGACTTGCAGCAACTGGCCGAAGAAACCGGCGGCTATGTGTCCGACTCGCTGGACATGGCTAAATTCGGTAACGAACATGCGGCCAAAACCCTGATCGTCGCCGGCGTACGCTTCATGGGCGAGACAGCGAAAATACTGAATCCGGAAAAGCGCGTGCTGATGCCTGATCTGGGTGCGGAATGCTCGCTGGACCTGAACTGCCCGGTGGAAATATTCAAACAGTTTCGTGAGGACAATCCCGACCACGTGGCGGTGGTGTACGCCAATACCAGTGCGGCGGTGAAAGCTGAATCAGACTGGGTGGTCACATCGGGTATCGCGCTGGATATAGTCCGGCATCTGGCAGAGAATGGTGAAAAAATACTGTGGGCGCCGGATCGTCATCTGGGTTCCTACATCCAGCGCGAAACCGGTGTGGAAATGCTGCTGTGGCCCGGTTCCTGCATTGTGCATGAGCGCTTTCAGGCCGATGCGCTGTATGAGTTGAAGAAAAAACACCCGGATGCCAAAGTGCTGGTGCACCCAGAATCGCCGCAGGAAATGGTGGAAATGGCCGATGTGGTGGGATCCACCACGGCGATCATCAATGCCGCCAGGGAGCTGGACGCCGACACTTTCATTGTCGCCACCGAGCCGGGCATTTTTTACAAGATGCGCCAGCTGGCGCCGAACAAGACCTTTCTGGAAGCGCCGCAGCGCGGCGAAGGCGCCACCTGCGAATCCTGCGAACGCTGCCCGTGGATGGGCATGAACGGCCTGCGCAATCTGGCTGAAGTGTTGCGCACCGGCAACAACGAAATTCATATTGATGAAGCCATACGTGAACGGGCGGTGGTCCCCATCCAGCGCATGCTGGATTTTGCGCGTGCGAGGGGGGGCGCATGACAGTGTTACTGCAGCGTGACCGCAACGACGAACAAACGAATAACGCCAAAAAGAACAGGTAACTCATGATGGGAATCTCGGAAAAAATGAATAAGCCGGCGCTGGCTGACAGAGTACAGGAAATACGCAAGGACTTTCCTATTCTCCATCAGCAGGTCTATGGCAAGCCTCTGGTCTATCTGGACAATGCGGCCACCAGCCAGAAGCCGCAATGCGTCATTGATGCAGTGAAGCGATTTTACGAAATCGACAATGCCAATGTGCATCGTGGTGTGCATGCTTTGTCCATGCGCGCCACGGAAGACTACGAAGGAGCGCGGGAAAAAGTGCGTGGTTTCGTCAATGCCAGCAGCACCAAAGAGATTATCTTCCTGCGCGGCGCCACCGAGGGCATTAATCTGGTGGCGAATACCTTTGGTCGCAAGGTCGTGGGCAAGGGCGATGAAGTGCTGATTACCGAGCTTGAGCATCACGCCAATATCGTGCCCTGGAAAAGACTTTGTGACGAAGTCGGAGCCCAATTGAAAGTCGTTCCGATCAATGAAGACGGAAGTCTTAAAATAGAAGAATACGATCGTCTTATTACCTCGAGGACGCGACTGGTCTGTGTGGCCCATGTCTCCAACGCACTGGGTACGGTTAATCCGGTGAAGGACATCATTGCCAAAGCTCATGCCCGAGGCGTACCCGTGCTGGTGGATGGCGCCCAGGCGACGCCCCATGAAATCGTGGATGTGCAGGATCTGGATGCCGATTTTTATGTTTTCTCCGGGCACAAGATGTATGCGCTGGCAGGCATTGGTGTTTTGTATGGCAAGCAGGCGTTGCTGGAAGACATGCCGCCGTGGCAGGGCGGTGGCGACATGATACTGACCGTCAGTTTTGACAAGATTGTTTATGCAGGCCTGCCCGCCAAATTCGAGGCCGGCACGCCGAACTTCGGCGGCGCAGTGGGCTTGGCTGCGGCCATCGATTATATCGGGAAACTGGGTATCGAAGAGATCGCCGCCTATGAGCATTCATTGCTGCATTATTGCGCCGAACGCCTGTCGGCCATCGACGGCGTGCGCCTGATCGGCACCGCCGCAAACAAGGCCGGCGCGCAGTCGTTTGTGATCGACGGCGCTCATCCCCATGACATAGGTACGATCATGGACAGGCAGGGCGTGGCGATTCGCGCCGGACACCATTGCGCCATGCCGGTAATGCAGCACTACGGCGTTCCGGCCACGGCGCGCGCCTCGTTTGCCTTTTACAATACTTTCGAAGAAGTCGATGCGTTCATCGATGGTGTTCTGAAAGTCCGGGAAATGTTTGCACAATGAATGACTTGAGAGACCTGTACGAGGAAGTGATCCTCGACCACAATCGAAACCCGCGGAATTTCCAGAAAAATCCGCCGGATGCGAATCGTCACGCCCACGGTCACAATCCACTGTGTGGTGATGATTTTACCGTGCATCTGACGGTGAAAGACGACAAGATCGTCGATGTGGGTTTTGAAGGCGTCGGTTGCGCCATCTCCACCGCGTCGGCGTCGCTCATGACCGAGGCGATCATGGGCAAGACGGTGGAAGAAGCGAAACAGATTTTCGGCAATGTTCACCACATGCTCACCGAGCAGGGTGAGGATGCGGATACGTCCACCGACGTGGGTAAGCTGGCGGTGCTGTCCGGTGTCAAGGAGTATCCCATGCGGGTGAAATGCGCGACCCTGGCGTGGCACGTCATGGATGCGGCGCTGGAAAACAGGGACGATGTGGTGACGACAGAATGACCGGTAAAACCTTTGAAGAGCTGAAACAGCCGCCGGAAGGCTTTGGCGACGAGCCCATGCCGGAGCCGGCGGAAAGCGGCTCGGCCGATGCGCCTGCGCTGCCGGAGCCGCTGACCGACGAGCAAAAACAAGCCATCGAGGAAGGCGTCATCGAGGCGCTGAAAACAGTGTATGACCCGGAAATCCCGGTGAACATTTATGATCTCGGCCTGATTTATCGCGTGGTAGTGCGCGATGATGGCAAAGTTCAGGTGGACATGACCCTGACCGCCCCGGGCTGTCCGGTGGCGCAAACCTTTCCCGCCATGGTGGAGAACGAAATTTCCCGGGTGGAGGGCGTGCGCAGCGCCCATGTGGAAGTGGTCTGGGATCCACCCTGGAATCAGGACATGATGAGCGAAGCCGCCAAGCTGCAATTAAATCTCATCTAGGGTACTATCGAACGGCTTGGTCAAAGGCGTCCAGCCGTCCGGCCGCGCAGCCGGATCAGGATTTCTGATGCCCGGCGCAAATAACTTACAAGAGGAGAGGTTGTTATGGAAAATCTGTTACCACTCATTATTCAGCTGATCAGCGGAGCTTTGGGGGGCAATTTTGCCTGCACTCTGATGAAGAAACTTTCATTGGGTACGCTGGGCAATTCCGTGGTCGGCATACTGGGGGGCGGTCTGGGTGGACAGCTGCTCAACATGCTCGGCGCCAGCACCGGAAGCGGCGGCATGGATCTGGCCAGCATCATCGGCTCCATCGCCAGCGGCGGCGTTGGCGGCGGTGTGCTGTTGGCCATCATCGGCTTCCTCAAGAAACTGTTGGCCAAATAGTTGCTGGACAAGATGCCCGCGCGCCCCGGGGTGCGCGGGTATTTTTTTTGAGAAAATAAAGGGTTATGACAGACTGGACTGATGTTGACAAAGCCGGCGATTTCGGCCCGGGTGAAGTGCGCATTGTCGATGTGGACGGCGTGGACGTGCTGGTGGCCAATGTGGATGGCGAATACCACGCCATCGAAAACCTCTGCACCCATGAAGAAGAATCGTTTTGTCAGCCCGGCGAAGAAAAAACCTGTCTGCATGGCGACCGTATCATTTGCCCGCGCCATGAGGCGGAGTTTTCTGTCAAGACTGGCGATGCGTTGACGCCTCCGGCCTATGAGCCGGCTCCGGTTTTCCCGGTGCGGGTGGAAAACGGTGTGGTGCAGGTGCGTGATGACCGCTGGGACTGACCGCTCTGTTCGAATCCTGAATAAAACAACATTCCTCCGCGCGCTCTATTCGCGCTAGAATCCTCCCCCATGATCGAAATGGACCGAATTGTCGCTGCTGCCGCCAGTGACGCCGCCGGCGACCGCGAGCTGGATCGCAGTCTGCGGCCAAGACGACTGTCTGAATTTGTCGGGCAGGAGCCGCTGCGCGAGCAGATGGAGATTTATGTGCACGCCACGCGTCAGCGCAACGAGGCGCTGGATCATGTGCTGTTCTTCGGCCCCCCCGGGCTGGGCAAGACTACTCTGGCCAATATCATCGCCAACGAACTGGATGTGAATCTGCGGCAGACTTCCGGCCCTGTACTGGAGCGCGCGGGTGATCTCGCGGCGCTGCTGACCAATCTCGAACCCCACGATGTGTTGTTCATCGACGAAATCCATCGGCTTAACCCGGTGGTGGAAGAAATACTCTACCCGGCGATGGAGGATTTCCAGATCGACATTGTCATCGGCGAGGGGCCGTCGGCGCGCTCCATCAAGCTTGA
>QOAV01000043.1 GCA_003972845.1 Gammaproteobacteria bacterium | reverse complement strand
ATCATCGCATTCCAGAAAATTAGCATGGAGACACGATATGCCCATGAATGGCGGCAGCTTTGACTTGCCCTGCAATAACCCTGTTGTCCCCGCCATGCTGGATGACGACTTCGAGATTTCGTTCAATTGCTACCCGGGCATTTCCTGTTTCAACGCCTGCTGCAAGCAATCCGATATTACCCTCGCGCCTTATGACATCATTCGTCTGAAAAAACGCCTTGGCATGGACTCGTCCGAGTTTCTGAAGAAACATACCGTCCCTTTTGAAATGGACCAGCATGGCATGCCCGGAGTAAAGCTCAGAAACGTCGATGGCGAATTGCCGATATGCCAGTTTATGACCGAAGCGGGTTGCTCTGTGTATGAAGATCGTCCCACTGCATGCCGTTATTATCCTCTCGGTTTGCTGTCCCTGAAGAAAAAGGGCGAAAAATCCGATGAGGTGCATTATGCGCTGGTGGAAGAGGATCACTGCAAGGGACATGGCGAAGATCGCAAGCTGACCGTGGGTGAGTATCGCAAAGAACAGGGCGTTATCGATTATGATGAAATGAACCGGGACTGGCATCGTATTATTTTGAAGAAACGCAGCGCAGGTCCGGCAATCGGCACACCGCCGGAAATGAGTTTTCAGCTGTTTTTCATGGCCAGCTATGATCTGGACCGTTTTCGCCGCTTTGTCCTTAGCGAGAGTTTCAGAAAAATGTATGGTCTGGATGAAGCCTTTTTTGGTTCCATTCGCGAGGATGACATTGAATTGCTCAAGTTCGGCTACAAACTGATGATGCAGATTTTCTTTGGTGAAATGTCTGTACCGATGGTGGACAAGGCGGTGGAGAAACGTTTGGCGGAGCGGGGTGAAGTGATCGCCATGCGTCGTGCAGCGGAGAAAAAAGCCTGGCAGGAAAAACAGGAAACCCTCAAGCGCGATTTCAATATCCGCGAGGGCGGGCCGGTGGTCAATGTCTGCGGAGGAGGTCGTTGTGGCGCCAATGACTGAGTCTTGCCGGGTAGGCATTGTTTCGGATACCCATGGCTCCATTGATTCTCGTATTGCCGGGCAAGTGCGCCGCTGTGACAAGGTGTTGCATGCGGGTGATATCATGTCGGCGGCGGTGCTGGATCAGATTTACCCCGATCATGGGGAGCTCTATGCTGTTCTTGGCAACAATGACAGTCAGCGTACCTGGTCACCGGATACACACGGGCGGCTGGCCGAAATCCCCGAGTCGGTCTGCCTCGACCTGCCCGGCGGGTTGTTGTGCATGATTCATGGCCACCAGATTTGGCATCAGAGTGATCGCCATGGCGCTTTGCGGCAACTGTTTCCACATGCCAGGGCGGTGGTGTACGGCCACAGCCATTTGCGTACCTATTGCGACGAAGAATCGCCATGGCTGTTGAATCCCGGGGCGGCCGGACAGGTGCGCAACCACGGCGGACCCTCGTGCATGATTCTGCGGGCTTCAGAGGCATCGTGGGAGCTGGATTTCTTGCGCTATGCCAATGACGCGCCATCGGCGCCGCCAGTGATCAAGACCTGGCGACTGGAAAACAGTGACGCAGCCTGATAATCAAGGTAACGGGTGAAGCGAGTTTGATTAAATTACAGAAGAAGGGCCTCAGACGGCTGCTGTGGGTTGTGCTGTTTATCGTATTATATGCAGCTTACGACCACTATGAGAGGCGGCAGGCCCGGCTGAGACAGGAGGAAGAGCAGCGACAGCAGCTTCGAGAGCGCGAGCATCAGGCGGTACTGGACAAGCAAAGCAGACAGCAACTGGAAAGCTACAGGAAGCACCTGGAGACTCTTGATGTGGGACGTTCGGGGAAGCTTGTTGTTAATGTGGTTGTCGATTTCGACAGGAACTCGAAAAATTCATCGCAAACTCTAACCATGCCTTTTACGCTGGAGCTGGACCAGGAACTCGATCTTCCCATTTACAGATTCAAAGGGCATTCCGCTCGCATAAAGGCGTATGCAGAGATTCAGGGATCGGACGCCGACCCGCAGTTTTATACCCGGGGTGGTCCTGCCGAAGCGACAACCGCCGATTGGAGCCTTATGAGTGATTCGACAAGTTACAAGGATTGGTCGCAGCTCAGATTCTCTCTCAAGCCATCACCCCACTCCTGGGGTGACACGGTCAGGCTGAGTCCCCCTGCGAGCATGCCCCGCCGCCGCGGATACCGCGTACGATTGTTTTTGCTGGCGCCATCTGGCGAGACAGCCATAGTGGCGCCGGACAAATCGGGCGTCTATTCCATCAAGCCGGCTTTCAGCGGTTTGTGGCGCTATTTGTGGTTCTATTTTAATCCGGGCCAGCCAGCAAGGAATGTAACGGGGGAACAAGGCATGTTTTTCGTGGAGCTGCCATCGGGGAGAGATCAGCTTGCCGCGGCCGCCAGGCAATTTTACCATCGGCTGTCCACAGTGCGTGATGAACAGAACGAATACCAGCTTAATCGTCTGGTGCGCGCTCTGGCGGCGTATGGCAGGAAGGGAAAAAAGGAATCGGCGTGGGTTGATGAAGTGTTGCGACTGATTCGGAGCAGGGAGCCGCAAAAGGAAAAGACAGCCGGGGCAAAATAGCGCCTGTTATTCATTCCATGGATACATTGTATTTAGCGATGGAGCGCAACGTGTTTATCCGCTCTTGAAGCCAAACGAGAGATTTTTGTCATTTGGTGATGACATCTTCCACAACTACGTTAATCTGACCATATGCTGATGAAAAAAGGAAAAAAAACTCTCTTTCTGACGCTCGCAGTATTCGTTGGATTTTTCAGTTACTTCAACTGGACATCTGAAGTACTTCCCCTCGGCTCCGGGCTGGATTTTTCCTCCCATGATGATATTGTGCGTTTTATTTATCAACATGGCCGGCTGGCCGTATTTCCGGAAGACGAGGATCAGCTTAAATACACGGTTTACGGCAGCACGCGCGCCTTGCGCCCGCCGATGGCCTATTTTGTCAGCGCGGCGCTGGCCCGTCTGCAACATTTTGCGCTGCTCAATACGGATGGCTCCCTTTCGCAAGATGCCCGCCTGGCCTTCAGGAAAGGTTCGGTTTTACTGGGCAGTCTGGCGCTGGCGGTCGGGTTTTATGCATTGTTTGTCTATTTCAACAGTTTGAACAAGGCCCTGATTGGCGTTTTGCTTGCGGGTCTGATGCCACAGTTCACTTTTATCGCTTCCTACAACAATGACGACAGTGGCGCCATATTCAGCGCTACCTTGTTGATACTTGCATTGATTCTGATATTTCGCCGTGGCCCGGGGTGGCGCAACATCATGCTGCTGGGCCTGTCCGGCGGACTGGTTATACTTTCCAAGCAGACGGCCTGGCTGCTTGCGCCCTCGGTTTTGTTTTTTCTGGCGCTGTTTGTCCGAATTCCGTTAAAAAATGGAACAGTCAAAGCGGCGGCTGTACTGGTTCTGGCCATGCTGGGCGGAGGCTGGTGGCTGCTCTGGAATATCTACCATTACGGTCTGCATGACCCGTTTCTGTTTCATCTTACCCAGAGTCTGGCGGAAAAATATCAGCGTTTTTCCGGCCATGCTCCCCGCGGTTATCATGCTCGCGGCATCGGGATGCCGGAATTGCTGTTAAATCGCGACGGTTTTCTGACCAAGACTTTTGTTTCCACCGTTGGCAATCTGGACTGGCTCAGGCTCAGAGTGGCTCCCGCCGTGTATTGGGTTTACAAGGCCGTTGTCCTGATTGCGGGGGGCTGGTTTGTTTTTGCCACTTTCAACAGAATCCGGGCAAGGCGAGTCATGGACAGGGATGAAAAAAGAGAATATGCGTTTCAGGCGCTGCTCTTTTTCATGCTGGCTTTTCAGTTTTTCATGTATATGGTCGTTAACGAGTACAATGATATACAGCTGCAGGGCAAATATCTGATACCCGTATGGCTGCCTTTGGTCATATTGTTCCTTGCCGGTGCGACGAATATCTCAGAATTTGTCGTAAACAAGATGTCGTGCGAGAAATGCGGGCACCTAACAGTCCATTTGCCACGCACCGCGCTGGTTTGGGTTTTTGCGGCCGTGATACTGTTATTACACCTTTTCTCGCTGTTTTATTACGTGGCGCCGTTTTACGGTCGCGTCCAGCATGAAATGGTTGTTTATCCATTCGAGCCGGTCAAGCTGCCGGTAAAAGGTGCATTCCTGCATGATATCGCTAATCTGGAGCAGAGAGGTGAAGGATTTGTCTTTGAATCGACGGGAGATGATCCGTTTCTTGTTCTGGGAGAGCGTTTTTGTCGGAAGATGAGGGGAAATCGTCTGGTTCGTGTGAAGATGCGGTCGGAAACTAGTGGTCGCCTGGGACTGACCATCATTGAACGCAAAGGCGAACAGGGTCATAGTACTCAAACACGTTTTTCGATTGGAGAAAACGAATTGTATCTCGGTGTTTCGTCAAGGACGTGTCAACTTATTCGTTTTGATTTTGGCAGATACCCCGGAAAATTTGTCATTGACCAACTGGCAACGGCGCGCATTGACATAGACAAAAATCATCCACCTGATTACCCGCCATTCTGAGCGAGCCGGGTCAATAACCTGTCGCAAAACTACGTATGATTGGATTCTCAAGTGTATCTGTCTACGGCAGT
>QOAV01000078.1 GCA_003972845.1 Gammaproteobacteria bacterium | reverse complement strand
TTTTGGCTCGATTCCGCTATCCCGATAGATTTTATATCGCGCGCGCGCTTTTTGTTTGTCATCCTCGCCGCTGCCGACGAATTCCAGCAGGCGCTGGAACTGCTGGCGGCAATCCGGCGCGCCGTCAGTCAGGTTCAGCATGACCTCGGAAAATTCCGCCGGCGGCGCGTTGTGCCCGATATAGACTGGCGAATCCGGCTGTTGGGAATCGAGGCAGTTGCTATGTGGGGTAAAGCTGCCGGGGGACCAGGTCCACAACAACTGATCCATCTCGCGCGTTTGCCGATGATCCGCCGTGAGTATGAAAACGCGCTTGTCGAGACTGTAAACCTTGTTAACGAGGCGGCAGGCGAACAACAGTTTTTGCCGGTCGTTGTCCGTTGGCAGCAGATAAAAGTCGATCTGTTCCAAACCCTTCGGCTCCCGTTCAGCCGGCGTTGGCGTAGTCGATAAGGAACTGGGCGAGCAGGTGTACCGGCCGCCCCGTCGCGCCTTTGGCCTTGCCGGATTTCCAGGCGGTGCCGGCAATGTCCAGGTGAGCCCATTTGAATTTGCGCGTGAAGCGGGCGAGAAAACAGGCGGCAGTGATAGTGCCGGCCGGTCGTCCGCCGATATTCGCCATGTCGGCAAAATTGCTTTTCAGCTGTTCGTCATATTCGTCGGCCAGCGGCAGCTGCCAGACACCGTCGCGGCTGAATTCGCCGGCCTTGATCAGGGCGTCCACCAGTTTTTGATGACTGCCCAGAACGCCGCTGAGATGATGGCCCAGGGCAATGATGCAGGCGCCGGTGAGGGTGGCGATGTCGATGACCCGGGCCGGTTTGAATCGTTCGGTATAGGTCAACGCATCGCACAAGATCAGCCGGCCCTCGGCGTCGGTGTTCAGCACTTCGATGGTCTGGCCGGACATGGAGGTGACTATATCGCCGGGCTTCAGGGCGTCGCCGTCTGGCAGGTTTTCCGAACTGGGCACCACGCCGACCACGTTAACTGGCAGTTCGAGTTGCGCCAGAGTCTGCATGACGCCAAGCACGCTGGCGCCGCCGCACATGTCGTATTTCATTTCGTCCATGCTGGCGCCGGGTTTCAGTGAAATGCCGCCAGCGTCGAAGGTCAGGCCCTTGCCCACCAGAGCGATGGGGGCTTCGTCTTCCTTGCCACCCTTGTATTCCATGACGATGAGGCGGGCGGGTTCGCGGCTGCCGCGGCTGACGGCGAGCAATGCGCCCATGCTCAGTTCGGCCATGTCTTCCTCGTCCAGGATGGTGGTAGTGATTTTTTCGTGCGCAGCCAGCTTTTCCGCCTGTTTGGCGAGATGGCGCGGGGTGCAGATATTGCCGGGAAGATTAGCCAGGTCTTTCGTCAGCGTGATTCCCTCAGCGATGCTGCAGCCCTGTTTAATGGCCAGCTCGCATCGATCCTTTGATTCAGTGCCGGCCAGATGAAAGCTGATGGCCTCCAGCGGGACCTTGTCATGGTCTTTTTTGCTTTTGGTTTCATCATAGCGGTACGCCGATTCTTCCGCCGCCAGTATCGCCTGGCGGATTTTCCAGCTGGTGTCGCGTTTTTTTACGTCCACATGGGTCAGGTAGAAGGTGGCGGTTCGGGCGTTGGTCTCGCCCAAAACCGACATGACATCGTTCAGCAGTTTCAGATAAGCGCGATCGTTCAAGGCGGTTTTTTTCACTCCCGCCAGTATGATGCGCTGCTCAACGCCGGGTACGCGATGCAGCAGCAGAGTACGGGATTTGTCACCCCTGGCGTGTTCCTGCTCCAGCACGTCCGCCAGCCAGCTCAGGGTTTCTGCCGGCAGTCGCTGGGCAATGGGTTTGAGTTCCGCAGGCTGGGCGTAGGGTATGACCAGACAGTCGGAGTCATCTTTGTTTATGGGTTTGTCGCTGACAGAGTAGTGCATCGGTGATCCAGTGAGTAATCCGGTATAATGTCGGGCGGGTTATGTTATGCTTCATGGCTTCGCCGGATCAATCGAAAATTGATCTGATAGGGAAATAATAACTGCTGCGAACAGGCAATTCCGGTCCATGTGGGGATTGCGGTCGACACCAGAACTGCTCCGAAGCTACTGTCATTGATTCTTAACCGTGCACTCATCCGGGAAGTCACCATTACCAGTATTGGTGTTTCCGTGGTTATTACGGGTATTTTGCTGGTAGTGCGGCTGGTTGGACTGTTGTCCAAGGCCGCAGAAGGGACTGTTCCCATCGACAGCGTGCTGGGTCTGCTCACGCTGAAACTGGTCAGTTATATCGACCTGATCATTCCCCTGATGGTTTATGTCTCCATACTCATGGTGATGACCCGCTGGCATCGTGATAACGAGCTGGTGGTATGGGGCGCCTGCGGCGTGGGACTGGGCACGCTGCTGCGGCCTCTGATCCTGTTCGGCCTGCTGGTGACCGCCATCGTCGCGGTGTTCTCGTTTTATTTTTCACCTCTGTCCATCGCCCAGGCCCAGGCGCTGGAGGAAGAAGCCAAAGGGCGCAAGGAAATCACCGGTATAGCGCCGGGCGTATTTCACCCCCTGCAAGGTGGCGCCGGTGTGTATTACATCGAGAAGCTGGGCAAGGGCAAAAACAGTCTGCAGGATGTGTTTGTCTATATGCGGGAAAGCCGTGATGAAGGTACTATTGTCGCCAACAATGCCTATCAGGGCATCGACGACAACACCAGTGCGCGTTATCTGGTATTGGAAAACGGCCGCCGCTATGATGGCGGCCCCGGCGACAGTGATTTCACTATCATGGAGTACGCCAGTTACGCTATTCGCATCAAGACTGAAAAGACCACAGAGATTACACCCCGGGTGAAAGGCATACCCACCATGGACCTGATCGGGTCGGATGACCCGGAGAAACAGGTGGAGCTGCACTGGCGTATCGCCAAGGTGGCGGTGGTGCCGGTGCTGGTGATCTTCGCTCTGGCATTCAGTCACATCACGGTGCGCAAAAGCCGGTTTTCCAGCATGCTCATCGCCCTGGCCACCTATTTCATGTACGCCAATATGCTGGTGGTAGGGAAATCCCTGATGGAGAAGGGCGACACGCCGGTGTGGCTGGGTCTGTGGTGGGTCCATGGCCTGTTTCTCCTGGCTGCTGTTTATGTTTTCTGGCGCCACAGCAATAATCTGCCGTTGTTCTCATTTCACATGCGAAAACAGACAGACGACGCCTGCGAGGGTCTCGAGCTTTGAAAATACTTGATCTCTACATCGCCAAATCGGTGCTCTCTTATACGGTTCTGGTATTGGCGGTTTTGCTGGGGCTGCTGACTTTTGTTGCTTTCATCGACGAGTTCGACCGCATTGGCAGCGGCAGCTACAACCTGTGGGAGGCGAGCAAGTACATCTTTTTCACCACACCCAGAAGGCTGTACGAAATTTTTCCCATGACTGCGCTGATCGGGACCTTGCTGGCCTTGTCCGCCATGTCTGCTGACTCCGAACTGGTGGTGATGCGCGCCAGCGGAGTATCCATTGCCCAGATTGTTTTATCGGTGATGAAAATCGGCGCCGTGCTGGCCGTGTTCTCCTTTGTGATTGGCGAATTCGTCACGCCGGTTAGCGAGACCAAGGCGCAGCGCGACAAGGCGCTGGCCCTGCAGCAGAACATCAATCAGGAAACCACTCTGGGCCTGTGGATGCGCGACAAGAATATTTATGTCAACGTTGCCGAAGTGTTGCCGGATCTGACTTTACTGGGCATCAAGATATTCGAGTTCGATGCCGGTAATCGACTGAAACTGAATGCCATTGCCCATGCCCAGGCCGGTGTGTATTCGCCTGAAGAAAAGAAGTGGGAACTGAAAAACCTGCGCCAGACCGTTTTTACTGACAACAGCGTGAAGACTGACAAGGCCAAGGATGTGTACTGGAAAACCGTGCTGTCACCGGAAATACTGAATGTGTTTCTGATCAAGCCGGATCAGCTGTCAGTGTGGTATTTACACCGCTATATCCGGCATCTGCGGGCCAATTCCCAAAATACCAATATCTACGAACTGGCTTTCTGGAAAAAGATCCTGGGGCCGTTTTCCACGTTGGTGATGGTGTTGCTGGCAGTGCCGTTTGTGTTCCGCCAGCAGTTGCGCGCAGCAGGCATGGGGCAAAATTTGTTCCTTGGCGTTATGCTCGGGCTGGCCTTTTTCCTTGCCAGCCAGGGTTTCGGCAACCTGGCTTTGGTGTACAACATCTCTCCGGTGCTGGGCGCGGTATTGCCGACCCTGGTGTTTTTCCTGTTTGCCATGTTTATGCTGAGACGGGTTTATTGATCGGACTCGCTGGATTGCAACAGAACGCTGTCTGAGGCCATATCGTGCCAAGTGCGCTTTTTGCCGTCGAACAAAGACCATAAAAAGCCCATGCCCAGAGCAGCCCAGGACAGCAGGGCGACCAGAAAACGGACACTGGCCTGTTTCCATCCCATGTTTTTACCTTCGACGGACAGAACGCGGACTCTCCACGTTTTCATACCCAGAGTCTGGCCCGGCTTTACCCAGAACCAGGCAAAATACAGCCACGCGGCGCACAGGGAATAAACCAGTGTGAACAGACGATTTTTGGCTAGTTCAGGCGCCACCGCCACTACCGGGAACAGCGCCAGATACAGGACGCCGAATACC
>QOAV01000110.1 GCA_003972845.1 Gammaproteobacteria bacterium | reverse complement strand
CCCCACCGCCGCCAGCGCCGCCACGCTGCAAATAAAACCGTCCACCAGCACCGGCACCCCGAGCTGGGCGGCGCGCAGGCAAGCGCCGGTCAGCGCAGCGATTTCAAAACCGCCCAGGCGTCTGAGTATTTCCACCGGTTCCGTCAGATGGCCCGCATGCAGGTCCAGAGCTCGGGCGATAACCCCGGCCTTGCGGGAAACGCCTTTTTTGTCCAGGCCAGTGCCTGGCCCGGTCATTGCTTGCGCTTCCACGCCGAGCAGGGCACAGGCCATGGCACTGGCCGCTGTGGTATTGGCAATGCCCATTTCGCCGCCAACGAAAAGATCCGGTTTGCCAGCCCGGTCCAGCGCCTCCCGGCCCGCCGCCAGCGCCGAGCGCAACTGCGCCAGGCTCATGGCCGCCGCCACGGTAAAATCAGCCGTGCCCGCCGCGATACGTTGCCGGCGCTCAGATCACCCGGATCATGCACCGCACCCAGATCCACCACATCCAGCTTTGCGCCGAGTTCCTGCGCCAGAACACAGATGGCCGCACCGCCGCTGGCAAAATTACGCAGCATTTCGGTCGTCACCACTTGCGGAAACGCCGAAACGTCCTGCGCCGCCACACCGTGATCCGCAGCGAAAATGCTGATCCATACGGATTCGATCTGTGGCTGGTCGCGACCCTGCATGGCCGCCAGCCGCACCGCCAGTTGCTCCAGCCGGCCCAGCGAACCGGGCGGTTTGGTGAGCTGATTCTGGCGCTCCCGCGCGGCGGCTGCGCAATCGGCGTCAGGCTGGCGTGGCGCATCCAGCCACCATGATTCTTTCACAATTCCGGTCCCTTGAGTATTTGCGGCAGCCCGGCGACGGTAAGGACAACGCGGTCGCATAATCCGGCCAAGCTCTGATGCAGACGCCCGCTTTCATCGACAAAACGTCGGCTCAGCGAGTCACCGGGCACCACGCCCAGCCCGGTTTCGTTGCTGACCAGGACGATCTGCCCGGTCAGCTCCGGCAATAGCTGCAACAGGGCCGCCGTTTCCCGCCGCAGGCTGGGTTCACCCTGCAGCAGCAGATTGGTCACCCACAGAGTCAGACAATCCACCAGCAGCAAGCGTTGCGGCGACGCATATTCCTGCATCACCTGCGCCAGAGCCAGCGGCTCTTCCACGGTGACCCAGTGCGCCGGGCGGCTGCGCCGGTGATGCTCGATACGCCGCCTCATTTCTTCGTCACCGGCGGTAGCGGTGGCCACATAAACCACTTCCGCCGCAGATTCCGCCGCCAGCTTTTCCGCCAGAGCGCTTTTGCCGGATCGGGCGCCGCCCAGTATCAGCTGTTTCATGCGCCCAGCAGCTTCCGGTAACAGGACCAGTCGAAGCTTTCGCCAGGGTCGGTTTTGCGGCCCGGCGCTATGTCGCTGTGGCCGAAAATACGCTCGCTGGTGATGGCCGGATAGCACACGCTGATCGCACGGGTCAGCCGGGCCAGAGCCTGATACTGGGCCTGCTCATACGGCACATGATCGCTGCCCTCCAGTTCGATGCCAATGGAAAAATCATTCACGCCCTCGCGGCCCTCGCAGCAGGAAGGTCCGGCGTGCCAGGCGCGTTCATGCACGGGTACAAACTGCTGTATTGCGCCGTCGCGGTGGATGAGAAAATGAGCTGATACGCGCGTGTGACGTATTTTATCGAAGAATGGGTGGGCATCGCAGTCCAGTGAATTGCAGAAAAATTCAGCTATTTCGTTGCCACCGTATTCGTCGGGCGGCAGACTGATGTTGTGGATGATCAGTGTATCCACCGCCACGCCCGCGGGACGCTGGTCGAAATTCGGCGATGGCGTAAGCTGCGCCTGGTCCAGCCAGCCGCTGTTACAGTCAATCCTCATTCAGCAGGCCCCGGATGCTGTCATGCCATAACCCGAACAGGCGCTCGTTGCCGGCCGCAATGGCGGAACGGGATGCCAGCTGATGAGCAAAGGCGTTCTCGCCCTCCAGGGTTTGCGCTACACCACCCGCCTCGCGAAAAATCAATTCGCCGGCGGCGTAGTCCCACAGCTTCTGACCGCCGTGCAGATACAGCTGAAAACGGCCGGCCGCCATCCAGCACCACTCCAGAGCCACGGTGCCGATATTGCGCTGGGAACGGAAAGGAGCGGACTCCGCCAACCGGCAACGCAGTTTCGATGGCAGACGTTTGAAATCCACTGCGGCGATACAGTCCGCCAACTCGTTTGCAACCGTGGAACAATGCAGCGATTCGCCGTTGATGGCGGCGCCGCCTCCCCGGCGTGCGCTGAACAGCTCCTTTCTTGAAGGGTCGTAAACCAGACCGATCTCGCAGCCCTCTGGCGACACCAGAGCCAGAGAAATGGCGAATAGCGGGATGCTGGTTACATAATTTGTCGTGCCATCCAGTGGATCGAGACACCAGTAGGAATTTCCCGAATCCAATACGCTCTGTTGCTCCAGCGAGCTCATTTCCTCGCTAAGAAAGCTGATGGCAGGCCACAGCCGCGAAAGCTCGCTGCGCACCTTTTCCTGTACCGCAAGGTCGATTTCGGTCACCGGGCTGCCATCGGCTTTGGTCGTGCAGCATACGCCATCGGCCTGCGCCATGATGATGTCGTCTGCCGCAGCCATGACAATATTCGCCAGTTGTTTCAAATCAGGATCGAGATTCATGAGGCCAAAGCAGTCATTACGCCTGAAACAGAATCTCGTCGCCCACCGAGACTCCCAGACAGGCGGAGGCGTCGGCCTGGTTGGCGGCGATTTCCACCAGGCCGATGGAATTGATCATCCAGAAAACGTTGCCAGCATTCACCGCGCCAAAACATTCGGCATGCCTGATCGGCTCGCCATTAACAGCCAGCACTGTATCCACAGTGACGGACTTTTCGGTGAGACCAGTCATCAGATTGCCGTAATGGTCCCGGTAGATGATGCGGCCGGATTCTTTGGGCCAGTCGGGCATCACGACTTCACAGGGCGTCGAATCGGGCATCTCGCCCCGCTCCAGCATGGCTGCCACTGGCGCGAACAGATCCCGGCCATGAAAAGTGACCGACATGTTCGCCGGGCGCCAGTTGATCTCGCGGCTATCCACGGACTCCGCTTGCCGAACAATAAAGCTGAACAGTCCGTTGTCCGGGCCCACCAGCCAGCGGCCGTCCGCTTTGATCATCAACGGCCTGCGGCTACCGCCAACGCCGGGATCAACAACCGCGACCATGATCGCGTCGCTGGCGGTGTATTCGCTCAATCGCGCAAGCAGGCGCGCCGCGGCCTCGATATCACGAGGGTCGGCATGGTGAAACAGGTCAACCAGCCGGGCGTCGGGGTTTCTGTGGAGTACCGCCGAGTGCAGCTGTCCGACATAGAAATCCTGGCTGGAAAAATCGGTAAAAAGGTAAATCATGGGCTCAGCGATGAATCAGTCATGCGTTGATTTTACCCTGATTCACAGCAGGCAGGGCCGAAAACAGGCAATAAAAAAGGCCGCAGTAGCGACCTTTTTACAGAAACTTGATGAACGGATCAGGCTTCCTCAGCCACCCCTTCAGGCTTGTCCACCAGTTGAACGATGGCCATGGGCGCCTTGTCGCCGGTGCGATAGCCGCATTTCAGGATGCGCAGATATCCGCCCGGGCGATCCTTGTAGCGAACACCCAGCTCATTAAACAACTTCGTAACCGCGTCACGATCACGCAAACGATCGAATGCTATACGGCGATTATGAACCGTTGCCGTCTTGGCGCGGGTGATCAGCGGTTCAATCACTGTGCGCAGCTCTTTTGCCTTGGGCAGCGTGGTCCTGATTTGCTCATGCTCTACCAGAGAAACCGCCATATTGCGAAACATCGCCTTGCGATGGGATGCGTTACGGTTGAGCTTGCGCCCTGATTTTCTATGTCTCATTGTTTACTCCAGTTCAGGCAGCGTCGCTATCGCTGTCATCACGAATTGATGCAGGCGGCCAGTTGTCCAGTTTCATACCGAGAGACAGGCCACGGGACGCCAGGACATCCTTGATTTCGGTCAAGGATTTCTTGCCAAGGTTCGGTGTTTTCAGCAAATCGCTTTCGGTGCGTTGCACCAGATCACCGATATAATACAGCTGCTCTGCTTTCAGGCAGTTGGCGGATCGTACGGTCAGCTCCAGATCGTCCACCGGGCGCAGCAACATGGGATCCACTTCAGGCTCTTCTTCCTTCTGCGGCTCCGACGCCAGACCTTCAAGATCGACAAACACGGCAATCTGGTCATGCAACAAGGTTGCCGCCAGACGCATGGCTTCTTCAGGGTCCACCGCGCCATTGGTCTCGAGCTCGATAATCAGCTTGTCAAGATCGGTACGCTGTTCGACACGCGCGTTTTCCACTTTGTATGTCACGCGCCTGATCGGGCTGTAGGAAGCATCCAGCTCCATGACGCCGACCGCGCGGGTTTCCGCATCGGTCTTGCGCGCCTGCACGGTCTGATAGCCGCGCCCGCGAGTCACCGTCAGTTCCATTTCCAGCTCTATATCACCGGTCAACGTGGCAATGACATGGTCCGGGTTGGCGATTTCCACATCATGATCCAGAGTGATATCGCCAGCGGTTACCGTACCCGGCCCCTTCTTTTTCAGCCGTAGAGTCACTTCGTCATGGGTATGCATGGTAAATGCAATACCCTTGAGATTCATGAGCACTTCAATCACATCTTCGTGCATACCTTCCAGCGATGAATACTCATGCACAACACCAGTGATTTTAGCTTCGGTGACGGCTGCTCCCGGAATGGAAGACAGCAGTATCCGGCGTATGGCGTTGCCCAGGGTATAGCCAAAACCGCGTTCCAGAGGTTCCATGGTAATCACCGCCAGCGTATCGGTGACATTTTTCACCTCGACGTTGGTCGGCTTCAAAAAGCTGGATATGTATTCCTGCATTGCTGACATAGCGCCACTCCCTACTTAGAATAAAGTGCAACCACCAGGGATTCATTGATATCCGGTGGTAAATCGCCACGGTCAGGCAGCGCCTTGAAAGTGCCCTTGGCAGCTTTCGAATCAACATCTATCCAGTCAACAAAGCCAATTTGCTCCATGATTTCGAGAGCGGCCT
>QOAV01000106.1 GCA_003972845.1 Gammaproteobacteria bacterium | reverse complement strand
GGTGGCGGGCCAGCATGTCGCGGTTGAGTTCATTGTCATCCACCACTAAGAGAAGGCCCTCTTCCACCCCCAGATTTTGATCCTTGACCTCGCCTGAGGACTGGAGGGAACTGCCGACCTCCCAGCTCCCGCCGCAGATATCCGATTTACGGCCGCTCAGTGTACTCCGTCGCGGAAACCTATTTACGACCGTTGCGGGTCTTTCAGCAGTATATTGCGCACTTCCTGCGCCATTTCCGGCGTACCGTACGCGGCGGAAGGGTCGCTAACAGGCAAGCCCAGCTTATCGGCATTGCGCCAGATTTCCGGGCTGTGCACATGAAAAACGAACTGCGCGCCGGGGCAAAGCTGGTATATCCAGCCGTGGGTGAGCGATTCCGAGGACGGCGGCGTCTGGCCGGTAGCAGCAACGCGGTTATCGGGCACGCTGAAATCCGTGACCAGCGCGTAGTGTTCCGGCCCCAGCCGCGCCAGTTCGCCGGTCTGACTGCCGGTGATGACGAAACGGTTGCCTGCCTCCGGCCAGCGCCGCGACAGATTGCCAAAACCATAGCCGCCGTAGCGCGCCGGGTCCTGCCCGATGACGCCCCGCGCCATGAGCTTTTCCCGCCACGGCTCCAGCCCGGCAATGGCTTCGGCGGGCGGGGCATCTCCACGAGTAAAATCCAGTTGATACTTTATGACGCCTTCGGCTTCTGCCACACTCCACCCCAATGAATACCCCAAATTCCGATCATACCAGACCCGTCATCATCACCGGCTGCTCCAGCGGTATCGGCTATCAATGCGCGCGCGAACTGTCCAAGCGGCCCGGCTATCGCGTGTTCGCCACTGCCCGCAAACCCGAAGACGTGGATCGCCTCAACGCCGAAGGGCTGGAATCGGTGCGGCTTGATCTGGCTGATGAAAAATCGGTGGATGACGCCTTCGCCGAAATCATGCAACGCACCGGCAACCGGCTCTACGGCCTGTTCAACAACGGCGCTTATGGTCAGCCCGGCGCGGTGGAAGACCTCAGCCGCGCGGTGCTGCGCGAGCAATTCGAGACCAATGTGTTCGGCACCCACCAGCTCACCACGCTGGCCATCCGCGTCATGCGCGAACAAGGCGGCAGCGGCCGCATCGTGCAGGACAGCTCGCTGCTGGGCTTCGTTTCGCTGGCCATGCGCGGGGCCTACAACGCCAGCAAATATGCGCTGGAAGGCCTCACCGACACCCTGCGGCTGGAGCTGGCCGATACCGACATCAAAGTATCGCTGATCGAACCCGGCCCCATCGAAAGCCGGTTCCGCCACAACGCCTTTCTCATGTACCAGAAAAACATCGACCCCGACACCAGCGTCCACCGCGACAAATACCTCGCCACCGAAGCGCGCCTCACCAAGGAAGGCCCGGCGGTGCCCTTCACCCTGCCGCCCGACGCCGTGTACAAAAAACTGCTGCATGCGCTGGAGAGCAAAAACTCGAAACCGCGGTATTACGTTACCTTTCCCACGTATTTGTTTGGTTATCTGAAGCGGGTGCTTTCCACGAGGAAGCTGGACAAGGTGTTGGGGAAAATCGGCTGATAAAGTGTCATTTACCCACGCTACCTTTATAATACACATCAGGAGGTGTATATCATGAGAACCAACATAGTCCTGGATGACACACTGATAGATGAGGCCATGCGCCTTTCCAGGGCGCGAACAAAACGTGAGGTGGTCAACCTGGCCTTGAAGGAACTGGTTCAGCGCCACCAGCAACGAAATCTCAAGCAATTGAAGGGCAAGGGCCTGATCGACCCCGAATATGATGTGCCTCAGGTTCGTCGCAACATGAACCGTGATGCTGATTGACACGACTGTCTGGATTGTGTGGCTGCGCGACCGGGACACGCAAACAACTCGCCACCTCGACATGCTGCTGGACGAGGGCGAAGCGTTATTGACGCCGGTCGTTCTTCAGGAAATCCTTCAGGGAGCAAAATCAGCGCAGGCGCTCGATACCTTGCAAAAACGGTTCCAGCCTCTGCCTATGCTCTCGCCGACGCCGGAAACTTACGCAAAAGCCGGAGCCTTGTACGCGCACTGCCGCTGGCAAGGCATCACTCCCCGCAGCCCGCATGACTGCCTGATCGCTCAAATTGCGGTGGAAAACCAAGTCCCTCTTTTACACGACGACCGGGATTTTCTTTTTATCGCCCAAATCGAGCCGGCACTGATATTGTGGCCCGAATCAAGGAGACGCCATGAATAAATAATGAAACAAGTAGCCGTAGCCGATTGAAACGCTCTTGAACCACTGAAACCCGCCTGCGCACTGGTCGCCGATGTGGATCTGGTCATCATCCGCTGGCCCCGCAAAGGACAGGACGAGGAACAGGTATCTGTGCTATTCGGGCGCTGCCAGCACCGGGGCGCATTGATGGACGACGGCCACGGGGATGGCGACAATCTGATTTGCGGACTGCATAACCGGGATTACGACTATCGAACCGGCGTCAGATCGTACAATCCCGCCGAACGGTTGCAGCGCTTTTCGATCTGGATCGAGAAAAGCGCACAGCAGTTGAACAATTTTTTCCGCGTTTCCACCGAACTCATGCAGGTCATGGCTCGCGCCTGCGGTCACGACGATCTGGGTAAATTTTGTATCGACGACCTGACCACCTGAAAACGGGAAATGGGTAATCACGTATGGCGGTGTAGCAAGCAGCCTCTGAACGCGACAAACAGCCCGTAAAATGATACTGCCTGGATCAGGTGATAAACCGTATTGTGGTTAAAATAGAGCGGATGCAGATTCCAGCCGCTCTGCTGAACATAAGCGCCCAGCAACCCCAGCATCGCCGCTGCCGCGCCGAGCAATGCCGCGCCTTCACGGCTTCGCATATAGCGCACCAGAAACGCGACCGCCAGTAAAATGACGGCAGGCAGGTAAAACGCCACCGCCGCGCGGAAATCGTCTGAAATGAAAAAGATATCCCAGACATAAACCAGCCAGGCCAGAACCGCCAACCAGACCCAGGAACCGCACAACCTCAAAAGTTTGATGCTCAGTACATAGGCCGTCAGACCGCCAAGGCCAATCGCCAGCATGGTGGCAGTCCACAAAGCTCTGTGCGCAGCCGTGGATTCGTCGGCAAAAAAACCATGTGTCACGCCGCCAAGCAAGGCGCTCAATGATGCAGACGCGAAAAAAGCGATCGCCCAACCACCCAGCCCTTTCCTCGCCATTCCGCTGTACAGCAGAAATGCAAATACCGCACACTCTGCCGCGATGAAAAAATCCGACAGTGAGACAAACCGTTCGGCGCCGTTCGCAATCATTTCCCTGTGGCGACCGCTGGCTCCTGCCGCGGCCACACTTCCAGTATGGTCTGGATCAGCGTCGCCAGCGGGATGGCGAAGAACACGCCCCAGACGCCCCACAACCCGCCGAAAAACAGCACGGCGGTAATGATGGCAATGGGATGGATATTGACGGCTTCGGCAAATAATAACGGCGCAAGCAGGTTGCCATCGAAAAACTGGATCACGCCGTAGGCCACCAGCACCCAGGCGGTGCGTATGTCCAGGCCCCATTGATAATAGGCAATCAGCGCCACCGGCAAAGTAACCGCGGCTGCGCCGACATAGGGTATCAATACCGACAAGCCGACGATGAGCGAAAGCAACACGGCGTAGTTCAGCCCGAGCAGGGAAAAGGCCACCCAGCTCACCACCCAGACGAAAGCGATTTCCAGCAGCTTGCCACGCGCATAGCTGGAAATCTTCAAATCCATCTCCTTCCAAACCGTCACCGCCAACGGACGATCTTCCGGCAGAAAAGAGGTCGCCCAGCGAAACAGCTTGTCCTTGTCATAAAGAAAGAAAAAAATCAGCACCGGTACCAGAATCAGATAGACCATGGCAGTGATCAATCCCACCACGGACGACAACGACGACGACAGCACCAGTTTGCCCACGCCCGCCAGCTGAACCCGCACCTGCGCAATGAGGCGACTTATGTCTTCTTCGGAAATCAATGTGGGATAGCGCGCCGGCAGCTCCATCAGCAGGTCCTGTCCCTTGGCGATCATGCGCGGCACCTCCACCAGGAACTGGCCGGCCTGACGTATCAGCAACGGCGCCAGCCACACCAGAATGGCCACCACCAGCGCCACAAATGCGGTGAAAACAATCCACACCGCCACCTTGCGGGGTATGTTCCAGCGCGTCAGCCGGATCACCGCGCCATCGAGTATATAGGCCAGCACCATGGCCGCCAGGATTGGCGCCAGCACCTGACCGGCAAGCAACACCACCGCTGTGCCTATGATCAGCAAAGCCGCCAGCAACAGAGCCTGCGGATCGGAGAAAGTGCGGTCGTACCACTGCCGGAAGATTTCGAACATGGGGCGGATTATAGGCTCAGCGGCAACATCGCGTATAGCTGCCTGTCCTGCCGGTCAGAAATACGCCCTGAACTCGATGGATAGCGCCGCCGGATACAACGCGAATTCGTCGAATGCCACCGGATATGCATCCGCCGAACCGCTGGCGGAGCTGACGCTGAACGCCATTTCGGCGTTATCGGTCAGCGACCAGGTCGCATACAGGCTGTACAGGATCGAGCCGTCAATGTGGTTGTACAGGGCCAGCGCCTGGCCGGCGATCAGGGTAGTAAATTCGTAACTGGC
>QOAV01000044.1 GCA_003972845.1 Gammaproteobacteria bacterium | reverse complement strand
AAGGCGTGGAGATGGTCATGCCTGGCGACAATGTCAGCTTCACAGCGACGTTGATAGCGCCGATCGCGATGGAAGAAGGGCTGCGCTTTGCGATCCGTGAAGGCGGCCGCACCGTGGGCGCGGGCGTTGTGAGTAAAATTATCGAGTAATCATGATGCAGAATCAGACCATACGTATTCGCCTGAAGGCTTACGATCACCGCTCCATTGATCGTTCCGCCTCGGAAATAGTTGAAACCGCCAAACGCACGGGCGCGCTGGTGAAGGGGCCGATCCCCTTGCCGACCAAGATTGAGAAATTCAATCTGCTGCGCTCGCCGCACGTCAATAAAACGGCGCGCGACCAGTTTGAGCTAAGGACGCACAAGCGCATCATGGATATTCTGGAGCCTACGGAAAAGACCGTGGATGCGCTGATGAAGCTGGATCTTGCAGCTGGTGTGGATGTGGAGATCAAGCTCACTTGATGAGCCTGATCCTCAATTGGAACAAAAGGTAATAGGTAGTTAACCATGTCAATGGGAATGATAGGCCGCAAGCTGGGCATGAGTCGGGTTTTTCTCGATGATGGCCAATCAGTGCCGGTCACCGTTGTAGAAGCGAAGCCGAATCGCGTGACCCAATGTCGCACCAACGATATTGATGGCTATAGTGCCGTGCGAGTCACTGCAGGTGAGCGTCGCCCCGGTCGGGTGAACAAGGCCGCAGCTGGCCATTTTGCCAAGGCGGGTGTCGTGCCGGGTAATGCCGAAACTGAATTTCGCGTCGAAGAGGATGATCTGGAATCCTGCAAACCTGGCTCGGATGTCACTCTGGATCAGTTCTGGGAAGGTCAGTTGGTCGATGTGGCGGGAACGTCCAAAGGTCGCGGATTTGCCGGTTCAGTGAAGCGCTGGGGTTTTAAGGGCGGTCGCGCCACCCACGGTGTATCGCTGGCTCACCGCAAACCAGGCTCCATTGGTCAGTGCCAGGACCCGGGCAAGGTTTTTGCTGGCAAGAAAATGGCCGGCCACATGGGTAATGTTCGCAAGACCCAGCAGAATCTCGAAGTGGTTCGCATAGACAAGGAAAACAACCTGTTGCTGATCAAAGGCGCGGTGCCCGGACACAAGGGCGGGGTGGTTTTTATCCAGCCAGCCGTCAAGAAAGGCGTACAGGAACGGCCTGCCAGCGAAGAAGCGGCAGCAGAGCAAGGCGCATAAGCGATAGGTGAATGCAGTGGAATTGAATGTACTAAATCAAACCGGCGCCAAGGCAAAAAACATTGACGTTTCCGATAAGGTGTTCGGCGTCGACTTCAACGAGGCGCTGGTTCATCAGGTCGTTACCGCCTATCTGGCCGGTGGGCGTTCTGGCACTCGTGCGCAGAAAAATCGTTCCGCCGTCAGTGGCGGCGGCGCCAAGCCCTGGCGTCAGAAAGGCACGGGCCGCGCCCGCGCCGGCACTATCAGAAGTCCCATCTGGCGCAGCGGCGGTGTGACTTTTCCGTCAGCAAGCCAGGACTTTTCACAGAAAGTGAACAAGAAAATGTATCGAGGCGCACTGCGCTCCATACTGTCCGAACTGGTGCGCAAGGATCGTCTGGTGACCATCGACTCCATGGATTTCCCGGCGCCCAAAACCAGGGTGCTGGCAGAGAAGCTGAAACGTCTGGAAATGGACGATGTTCTGATTGTCGATGCTGAAGTGGAGGATGGCCTGATGCTGTCCGCGCGTAATATTCCCCATGTGGATGTGTGTGCGGTCAAGGATCTCAACCCGGTGCGTTTGTTGTCTCACGAGAAAGTGTTGATCACATCCGCCGCCGCAGAAAAAATTCAGGGGTGGTTAGGTGAATAATGCAGACCTGGCGGCGCTGATACTGTCGCCGCATATTTCCGAGAAAAGTACGCGTCTGGCTGACAAGCATCGTCAGATTGTCTTCAAGGTGCGCACCGACGCGACCAAGAAGCAGATCCGGCAGGCGGTGAGTACGATGTTCGATGTTGAAGTGGAATCGGTTCGCACCGTGCGCATCAAGGGCAAACAGAAGTCCTTCGGTGGCCGCATGGGTCGACGCAACCATATTAAAAAGGCATATGTCACGCTAAAAGAAGGCCAGGATCTGGACTTCCTCGGCGTGCAGCAGTAACGAGACAGAATTATGGCAATCGTCAAGGCAAAACCAACGTCGCCGGGTCGCCGCGGCATGGTTCGGGTGGTCAACCCGGACCTGCACAAGGGCTCCCCGTACTGGCCTCTGGTGGAAAAGAAGAACAAGATCAACGGACGCAACAACAGCGGCCGTATTACCGTGCGTCATCGCGGTGGCGGTCACAAGCGTCATTATCGCGTGATCGATTTCAAGCGTGACAAGGACGGCATCAAGGGTGTTGTAGAACGTCTTGAGTATGATCCGAACCGCACTGCATATATTGCTCTGGTGTTGTACGCCGACGGCGAACGCCGTTACATCATTGCGCCGAAAGGACTGAAAGTGGGTGATCCCGTAATGTCCGGCAATGATGCGCCGATCAAGATCGGATCATGCATGCCCCTCAGTAACATACCGCTGGGCAGTGTTATCCATTGCGTGGAAATGAAGCCTGGCAAGGGCGCCCAGATCGGCCGCTCTGCCGGCGCAGCGATTCAGCTGGTGGCGCGCGAAAGCCGTTATGCGCAGCTGCGCCTGCGCTCCGGTGAAGTGCGCAAGATCCTGGTGGATTGCCGCGCGACTCTGGGCGAAGTGAGCAATTCCGAGCACTCACTGGAAAAAATCGGCAAGGCTGGCGCCAAGCGCTGGCGTGGCGTGCGTCCTACCGTGCGCGGTGTGGCGATGAACCCGGTGGATCACCCGCACGGCGGCGGCGAAGGCCGTACCTCTGGTGGCCGCCATCCGGTGACTCCCTGGGGCGTTCCGACCAAAGGTCACAAGACTCGTAATAACAAACGTACGACCAAAATGATCGTACGTCGCAGACACAAGTAACGGTGTAACTATGCCAAGATCGATTAGAAAAGGCCCATTTATTGACCATCACCTGATGGCGAAGGTGTTGAAGGCGCAGGAAGAACACTCCCGCAAACCAATCAAGACCTGGTCGCGCCGTTCCACCATCATGCCCGAATTTGTGGGCCTGACCGTGGCGGTGCATAACGGCCGTCAACACGTACCCATACTCATCAATGAGAATATGGTGGGTCACAAGCTGGGCGAGTTTGCGCTGACGCGAACTTTCAAAGGCCACGTGGCGAACAAGAAAGGTTAAACGGGACTGCAACCATGCAAACATACGCTATTGCCAAAACGATTCGTATCTCGCCGCAGAAGGCTCGTCTGATCGCTGATCAGATTCGGGGTAAATCTGTCGATCAGGCGATGGAGATACTCAGCTTCAGCAACAAGAAAGCAGCGTTGCCGGTGCGCAAGACGCTGGAGTCCGCCATAGCCAATGCCGAGCATAATGAAAATGCCGATATTGACGAACTGTATGTCTCCAGAGTCTGCATAGACGAAGGGCCCATCCTGAAACGTTTTCGCGCCAGGGCAAAGGGTCGGGGTACGCGCATATTGAAGCGCACCAGCCATATAACGGTCGCGGTATCGGACGAAACGAGGAAAAACTGATGGGTCAGAAAGTACATCCCAATGGCATGCGCCTCGGCGTCATCCGAGACTGGAACGCCAAATGGTTCGCCAATAATCAGGACTATGGCAAATTGCTGGCGGAAGATCTGCGCATACGCGCCTATCTGAAGAAAAAACTCAAGAACGCGGCGGTCAGCAAGGTCGTCATCGAGCGTCCGTCCAGCAGTTTGAACGTGACCGTGTTTACTGCCCGTCCCGGCATAGTGATCGGCAAGAAGGGTGAAGATATCGAAAAACTGCGCCGGGAACTGGGTAAGCTGACCACCGTACCGGTACAGGTAGGTGTTGAGGAGGTTCGCAAGCCGGAGATTGATGCGACATTGATTGCCGAGAACGTTGCCCAGCAACTGGAAAAACGCATCATGTTCCGCCGCGCCATGCGCCGCGCTATTCAGGGAGCCATGCGCTCCGGCGCTCTGGGCGTGAAGATCATGATATCCGGGCGCTTGAATGGCGCCGAGATAGCGCGCACCGAATGGGCGCGTGAAGGCCGTGTGCCATTGCATACCCTGCGCGCCGATATTGATTACGGTACAGCGGAAGCGGAAACCACCTACGGCATTATCGGTATCAAGGTCTGGGTTTTCAAAGGTGAAGTATTCGAGTTTGGCGGAACCGCCAAGCAGGAAAGAAAAGGCCGGGGCGGCAAAACCGCTGCGTAACGGGACAGGAACATGTTACAGCCAAAAAGAACGAAATTCAGAAAACAGCAAAAAATGCGCAACCGCGGCATGGCGCTGCGGGGCAACAAGGTCAGCTTTGGTGAATTCGGCCTGCAGGCTACCACGCGCGGACGTGTGACAGCACGCCAGATCGAAGCAGCGCGGCGCGCTCTGACGCGCCACATCAAACGTGGTGGCCGCGTCTGGATTCGTGTATTCCCGGACAAGCCGGTTTCGAAGAAGCCTCTTGAGGTGCGCATGGGCAAGGGCAAGGGCAATCCCGAATACTGGGTGGCCCAGGTCAAGCCCGGCAAGGTGCTGTACGAAATGGAAGGCGTATCCGAAGAAATTGCGCGCGAAGCGTTTCGTCTGGCTGGCGCCAAGTTGCCGGTTAAAACCAATTTTGTAGTGCGGTAAGTA
>QOAV01000045.1 GCA_003972845.1 Gammaproteobacteria bacterium | reverse complement strand
GGCCAGAACGCTGCCGGAATCGGCTGCGCCGCCGGTCAACACGGTCCAGTTAGGGCCAATCTGCACGCCGTCGGGTGTCACCACCGACTCGCCGGGATTCAGCCGCGCCGTGCGCTCCAGCGCTTCCGCAGTGGTTGATGCAGCGTAAACGCCGAGCAATATCGGTTGCAGGTCCACTGGCGAGTCGATCACCCTGGCCAGCAGCGTATCGTTGCTGGCAGGCTGGTGTAAGCCGGTCTGGAACAGAGCCAGGCTGGTAGAAGTGTCGGCCACCTTCTGCAGCAACGCTGTCAGCCGGTCTGTACAAAAGGCCTGCATGGCGCGGCCGAGTACAGCGTCCACCGCCGCCTCCCAGCCGGGTTCCACTTTCAGTTGCCGGTAGAGGCGGTCATCCTCTCCCAGATTTTGTTGCTCGGCCCAGGCCAGACTCTGTGAGTCGCTTTCTGCGCCCTGCACCTCGACCAGTGATTCCAGCCGTCCGCTGAGCGCCTGCTTTTTTTCACGCAGGGCGGAAAGTTGCTCATTGATGTCCGCCAGCTGCTCGCGGGTGCGGGAAATATTCTCCTGACAGGCATCAAGTCCGGCCTTGCTTGCGTCATGCTGCGCCTGCGCCGCGCTTAGCTGTTCTCTCAGCGCATCCAGTCCGGAGGCCTGAACTCGCTCGGACAGCTGCTGAAATTCGGCGCCCAGGCGCATTTCCGATTTGCCGCGCCTTTCCAGGCGGCTTTCGATCTCTCGTATGCGCACCTGCTGCACTTCTTTCTCGCGCTGGCGGGTGGCGGCTTCGTGTTCCAGAGTTTCCAGCTTCGCCACGGTTTCCTGCAACCTTGTTTCCAGGGATTGCAGACTCTGTTTCACCTGGTCCAGTTGCCGCCCGGCGTCGTCGCGGGACTGTTCATGGGTTTCCAGCATGCTGGTGTAGTTCTGAATCGACGACGTATCGGATTGTATATGCGCCTGAATACTGGCGATGGTGCTTTCCAGACCTTCTTGCTGGCGTTGTCGGTCTTCCAGCTTTTCGCGTTCGTGCTTGATGGTTTGTTCCAGCCTGGCGACATTGGCGCTGATGTCATAAAACTCGGCCTGAACCGTGTTGAACTGTTCGGTGGACTCGCCCTGCTGTTGCCGGATTTCCTCGATCAGCGTTTCTTTTTCGCGCTGCCTGGCAATCGCCGCCTGCAACGCTGTTTCCAGCTGCGCCAGTTCTTTATCATGCTCTTCCAGTTGTTCGCCGATTTCCAGCCAGCGTATGGCCGCCAGCTGGGCTTTCAGTTCCCGCTCCTTTTGTTTCAGCTGTTTGTAACGCTCGGCCGTTTTCGACTGACGCTTCAGACGCTGTAACTGCTTGTCCAGTTCCTGGCGGATGTCCTCGACGCGGCTGAGGTTTTCGCGCGTGTGCTTGATGCGGTTTTCGGTTTCACGGCGGCGTTCCTTGTATTTGGAAATACCCGCCGCCTCTTCCACGAACAGCCGCAGTTCTTCCGGCTTGGATTCGACGATGCGATTGACCATGCCCTGCTCGATGATGGAATAGGAACGCGGGCCGAGACCGGTGCCGAGAAACAAATCCATGACATCACGGCGGCGCACCCGCGACTTGTTGAGAAAATATTTCGACTGCCCGTCGCGCGAGACTTCACGGCGCACATTGATTTCGCTGTATTTCGCGTACGGGCCTTTTACCCGCTCGCTGGTGTTGTCAAAAATCAGCTCGACAAACGCCTTGCCCACCGGTTTGCGGCTGGAGGAGCCGTTGAAAATGACGTCTTCCATGCTGTCGCCGCGCAACAGCTTGGCTGAAATTTCGCCCATGACCCAGCGTACAGCGTCGATGATGTTGGATTTGCCGCAGCCATTGGGGCCGACCACGCCGATGAGATCGTGCGGCAATGAAACCGAAGTGGGTTCGACAAAAGACTTGAAGCCAGCCAGCTTGATTCGTTTAAGGCGCATTCAGCCGCTGGTCCTTATGCGGTAACATCAGAAAAAATGAAAACGGAAAGTAACACTCAATATGCCTACAAAACCCAGTAAAAAACTTGAAACCTTCGACAATCCCAACCCCGGGCGCGATTATGTCATTCGCATCCGGATTCCGGAATTCACCTGTCTGTGTCCGAAAACCGGCCAGCCCGATTTTGCCACGCTGTATCTTGAATATATTGCCGACCACACCTGTGTCGAGCTGAAAGCGCTCAAGCTGTATGTCTGGTCGTTTCGCGACGAGGGCGCCTTCCACGAAGCAATAACCAACAGGATTCTGGACGATCTGGTGCAAGCCACCCGGCCGCGCTACATGAAACTGACCGCGGATTTTAACGTACGCGGGGGTATATTTACTACTGTTGTTGCGGATTACCGCAAACCTGACTGGACGCCGCAGGAAAGCGCTCCGGTGCTGGCCTCTTCCGTCTGGCGCAACGACTAGCCGGTGGCCGTCTGTATCGGTATTGATCTGGGCACGTCCGGTTGCCGCGGCGTGGCGCTGGATGCCGGTGCAACGATCATCGCCAGCGCCCGCGCCGCTCTGCCCGTGCCGCAGCGCAGCGACACAGGCATCAGCCAGGATCCCGGACTGTGGTGGCAGGCAGTCAACAGCGTTTTGACCGATCTCGCCTCGCAGTTGCGCGGCGAGTCCGTACGCAGAATGGCGGTCAATGGTACTTCTGCCACGCTGGTGGCCTGCGATGGCGAAGGCAATCCGTTGTTGCCGGCGCTCATGTATAACGACCAGCGCCCGCTGAAATATGCGCACCACATTGCCCGGTTCGCTCCGCGGGACAGCGGCGGCCACGGCGTCAGCAGCAGCCTCGCCAAATATCTCTGGTACGCGGACAAACTGGACGGGCGGGATTTCCACGTTCTGCACCAAAGCGACTGGATTACGGGCAGGCTGAGCGGTTCCCGGGGTGTTTCCGATTACAACAACTGCCTGAAGCTGGGCTACGATGCACAGCAATTACGCTGGCCACAATGGATGGAGCGCGCGGGCATTGAACGGGAACGTTTTCCGCAAGTTGTGGCGCCGGGAGCGAGTGTGGGAACGCTGAGGTCGGATCTGGCCGCCGGTTGGGGCCTGCCCGATGGCATTCAGCTGGTTGCCGGCACTACCGACAGTGTCGCGGCCTGCATCGCTGCCGGGGTTGATCGCGCGGGCAGCGGCGTAACCTCACTGGGTTCGACCCTGGTCATCAAGCTGCTGGCCGAGCGACCGCTTTTCGCGCCGGAATATGGCGTTTACAGCCACCGTCTTGGCGATTTCTGGCTGGTGGGTGGCGCATCCAACAGCGGCGGCGCGGTATTGAAACAGTTTTTTTCGCAGCAGCAGCTGGACCACATGACGCCGCAACTGCAGCCGCACAGGGACACCGGCCTGAACTACTATCCCCTGCCCGGTAAAGGCGAACGTTTTCCGCTTAATGATCCGTGCAGATTGCCGCGCATGCAGCCGCCTGCAACCTCGCCGGTGCAACAGTTTCAGGGTATTCTCGAGGGTATCGCCCGCATCGAGGCAACCGGTTATTCGAAGCTGCTGGAGCTGGGCGCGCCGCTGCTGGACACTGTATATACGGCCGGCCGCGGCGCTGACAATGACGCCTGGACTCGAATCAGGCAGCGTTATCTGGGCGATTCCGTAGTCATGCGGCCAGCGCGCTTCACCGAAGCAGCTTGCGGCACGGCTTTGCTCGCCTGGCGCCGGAAGCCCTTGCCATGATCAGGGATCTGTTGGCGGGGGCGCACTTTTTCCTTTCCGGATTTGGCCTGATCCGGCAGCGCGGCCTGCGCCGCTATGCGCTGATGCCGGTATTGATCAATATCCTTGTATTCGGCGTACTCCTGTATGCCGGTGTCATCGGCATGGAGTCGCTGCTCAGCGGCTGGCTGCCGGGCGGTGATTCCTGGTGGGCTCAGTTGTTGCGCGCCCTGGCCTGGCTGGTTTTTGGCGCTGCCGCCGCAGCTCTGGTGTTTTTCGGTTTTACCGTGGCGGCGAACCTGATTGGCGCGCCTTTCAACGCCCGTTTGTCGGAGCGGACGGAACAATTGCTGCGCGGAAGCTCCGCCAATGCCGGGCAGGTTTCCCCGTTTCGGGAAATCGGCTACGCCAGCGCCCACGAATCGCGGAAATTACTCTATTTCGCTGTCCGCGCCCTGCCCCTGTGGCTACTGACTCTGATTCCGGGCGTGAATCTGCTCGCCGGTCCGCTGTGGGTGCTGTTCACGGCATGGTACATGGGTATGGAATATTTTGACTATCCGTTGTCCGCGCATCACCGGCCTTTCCGCGAGCTGCTGGCTGAAAGCCGCAAATACCGGGCGCTGCTGAGCGGTTTTGGCCTGGCTGCGATGGCTGCACTGATGGTGCCGCTGATGAATCTGCTGGTCATGCCGGCAGCTGTGGCCGGCGCAACGGCAATGTGGGTGGCGCGTTACGGGCAGGACGACAAATAAGCTTGCAGCCGTTGTATGCCTGCTTTCAACTGCTCCATGTTGCTGGTGCAGGAAAAGCGCACATGGCGTTCGGGCTGGTTGTCTCCAAAATCCCTGCCCGGCGTAATGACAACACCTGCCTGCTCCAGTACCTCGTCACAAAAGCTGAAGCTGTCTCGGGTCAGGCCGGAGCAGTCCGCATAGACATAAAACGCGCCACGCGGTTTTACCGGCAGCACGAAGCCCAGTCCGGGCAATGCCTCCATCAGATAATCCATGCGCC
>QOAV01000228.1 GCA_003972845.1 Gammaproteobacteria bacterium | reverse complement strand
TCAGTCCGCACGTTCAATCTCGCAAAGGAGCGGATGTTCGCATTCCGAGGAATACTGATTCACCTGTGCTGCCTTTGTTTCCGCGATATCCCGCTGCAGGTCGGGCGCAGTCAGCTTCAGCAGCACATCGCCAGCCTGCACTTTCTGGCCCTCGCCAACCAGCACCTCGTCAATGCGACCCGGCGCTGGCGCATAAATACGGGTAAACACTTCGGGTTTCATGGTCGCGGGCAGTTTCACCGCGGTGCGCCATGGAATCGCCATGGCGCCAATCATCATGGCGAGCAGGGCGCTGCTGATCAGGACGTTTGCGTTCCATTTCATCTGCTCTCTCCTGCTCCACCATTCTTTCAGTTCGTTCCAGATCGGTCGGCCGAGAAACCAGACCAGCTCTACCGCCATGAGAAAAATACCCAGCAGTTTGAACGCCAGATGATAGACCAGCACGGCAATACCGAGAAACAGGAAGAACCGGTAAATCCACGTGCCATAGCTATAAACCAGCATGGTGCGAACCGTGTGGGGCGGCAGTTCCTCCGGTGGCGGCTCGCCGAGGCCGAAAAGTTTCTCACGCATCCACCAACGCGCCACGCGAAAGGCCCGGTCCTGCAGGTTGTGAATGCCCAGCCAGTCGGAAAAAATGTAGTAGCCATCCCAGCGCATGAACGGGCTGGCGTTGATGGTCAATGTCATCACCCAGGAAACGGTGGCAATGAAGAACAAGGCGCTGCGCAGCGGGCCGTCGTCCACGAAACTCCATAACAAAGTGGCGACCACTGCAACGATCAATTCGGCCGCCATGCCGGCGACACCGATGGCCATGCGCTGTTTTTTGTCTTTCAGCTTCCATGATTCGGAAGTATCCGTATACAGAAACGGCGTCATGACCATGAACGCCGCGCCCATGACGGGCACTTTCAACCCGTAGCGCTTGCAGGTATAAGCGTGACCCAGCTCGTGAATGACCTTGGTGAAAAACAGCGCCAGACCGTAAAACAACATGCCTTTCAGGGAAAAGAAATAGGTAAATGTGCTGACGAACGTGTCCCATTGGCGCGCCACCAGGTACAGCGACAGTACGGCCAGAGCCAGCAGGCCGATCAGAAAAGCCTTGCTGTAGACAAACCGCACGTAGGGCAAGGTTCTGGACAGAAAACGATCCGGCTTGACCAGCGGCACGCGAAAGAAAAGATAATGATGCAGCAACCAGTTCAACTTGCTCTTTTTTTCGCCCTTTTTTGCCGCGACGATACGCTGCATGGCTTCGTCATCATGTACCTGGAGCAACTGGTTCTGCTCCAGAAAAGCCTTCACCGTAAGCACCTGTTCCGGGGAAATGCTCAGCGTCGTGTTTCGGTTGATATCTGCTGCAATCGCCAGACCGTTGCCCTGGGGCCAGCGCCGGATAATCTCGTATTCGGACCAGCCGATACGAAAAAACTGGTTCCTGACCGGATCATGCAAGGCCCAGGTTGGGGCGCCATCATTGTTGGAAGGACCTTCGTGCACGTCAAGATCACTGCGCATGGGGGGCAAAACAAAAGCCTGGATGACTTCATCCGGCAAGGCGGCCGGTTGAGCGGGCTCCTGTTTTGCACCTTCAGATTCGTCGCGATGCGCGGTTATCTCGACCTGGGGATCTGATCTGGCCGTCTGACTCATGCGTTACAAACCCAGATTCTGACGCAGGGAAGCCAGTGGACGCCGCATCAAATAATAAAACAGCGTGACCTTGTCGCCATAAATCTTTGCCGTGCCTTTCAAGCCGATTCGCGGCAGCGCCACGTCTTTGTCAAAAGTCGATTTGACGATAAAGCCGAGGCTGCCATCAGGACCTTCCGTGGCGTCGTAGCTGACCCGGTAAACGCTGGCGGGCAGCGGCCGGGTCGGGTCGGTATTCAGAAACAGTTTCACCGGATTGCCGTTTTTAACCGAAATGGTGTCCCCAACCCGCATCAATGCTTCCAGCTCGGCATGCTGTGGGTCCGCCAGAACCATGACTTTCTGTCCCACATCCACCGGCTTGCCGATCCAGTCATTGACGTCGTTGAACACGGCGACGCCGTCCTGATCAGCACGCACTTCAATGCGATTGAGCAGGTCGCCCAGGTAATTCACTTCCAGCTGTTTCTGCTTGACCCTGGCGTCGAGCAGCTTCAATTGCGCCCGGCTGTCCATGTCGCCAAACGCTTTTTGCGTAGCGCGATGATAATCGGCCTGCGCCAGCGCCGCTTCCTTGCGCGCCACTTCGTATTTCGAACGCACATCGGCGTCGTCCAGGCTGAACAGCAAATCGCCTTTCTTTACCGCCTGATTGGGTTTTACATGAATGCTCTTGACCACGCCTGCCGACGGCGCGCTGACGATAACAGGATCGGTCGCCACCACTTCCGCCGGGGCCAGCACCGAGATATGTACGGGAATGAACATCGCGCCGATGATGCCTGCGGCGATCAGCGCCTTCACCTTGCCAGAGCGAGACAGCTTCAGCAATCCAGAACTCTTTGCGGTATTCCGCTCCAGCGCAGCCCAGGCGTGCCCATAGGCGCCCATGAGCCGCTCCAACAGAACCATTTCATGCTGCTTGAACGGCTCGGGCCGGAATATGAGCAGACCGCCACGAAGCTTGCCATCCGGCCCCGGCATCGGCGCCCACAACACTTGCTCTGCCGCCAGTTTTTCCTGCGCTTTGTCTGCATCTACCGGTAACGCCACGTCTTCGATCACGCGCAACACGCCGGCCGCCTCGCGATCAGCCGCCTGAGCCTTCACCAGAGAGCGAACCCATTGTAAATGCGGCGCATTTCTTTCGTATTTGGCAACTCCGGAAACAGCCTCCACCACCACTTTACCAGTGTCGGAATAACGCCAGAAAAACGCCTGGGTATAAGGCAGCAGCTGATGCGTCTTGTTGACGATCAGAAAAGCCAGCTCCTGATGGTTTTGTGCTTTCCGCGCCTCCTGCTCCAGCCCGATAAACGTGGTCAGTACAGCCGTCGAACGCGACTTTTTGGGAGGCAGGTTTGTCATTTTGGTTCTTCCAGCAACGCCACTCCACTCATGCCAGCCAGCAGATCACCGTATTCACCATTGATTTCGGCCTTGATTTCCACGGTCTGGCTCACCGGATCCACGCGTGCGCCGATGCCGGTCACGACCGCCGGATAAGTCTTGCCGGTTTCGTCGACCTGAATGTCGAATTCCAGACCGGGCTTGATCCAGGTGAGCCAGCGCGAAGGCGCGTACAACTGGATTTCAAGCTTTGAATTGTCCAGAAACTCCACCAGCTGCACACCGCTGGAAACGCTCTGAAACGGCTTTACCAGCACTTTCACCACGCGGCCGTCAAACGGCGCAGCTATCTTGCATTTGGCCGTCTGCGACTTTTTGATTTCGTAGTCCGCTCTTGCCTGTTCCAGTCTGGCAGAAGAAAGCTGAACGTCAAGTTCACGCACAGCGCGCTCCTTTTTCAGTTGCTGATTCGCCTTCCAGGTATAACGAGCCTCGCTCAGTTGCGCCCTCGACTTGCGCAGTTCAGCTTTGTTTTCCTTGCAATCGAATTCCAGCAGTACATCGCCTTTCTTTGCCGTGTCACCGTCCTTCACCGGAATGGAAAGAATGCGCCCATCCATCTGGCTGGACAGTACGGTCTCTGTTGGCGCGATGAGCAAGGCGCGTATGCCCTGAGGAGCAGGGGATCCTGTTGCGGTTGCCAGCGGGGCGGTCTTGGCCACGGGCGTTTCTGCGGAGGCCGCGAAAGCAGAAAATAACGCTAACAGAATCAACGCGTTGCGGGATGATGCCGGATTGAAACGGTTTTTCATTGGCGCAGGATTCCTTATATTCGTCAACGGTCGAAGCTACAAGTACAGCAGCTTTCTGCAGTATTCTATATCATTCCAGTTGAATTTCTAACTGCATGTAACAGTTTGATTTTTTCGCAAAACCAATAGGAACAGAACCAGTGATCAGGCTGTACGCAGTTTTTTGGGCAGAGCGAAAGTGATGTTTTCCGGTTCGCCGCCCAGTTCACGGACCCGATCTGCACCCCATTGCTTCAAACGCTCCAGCACATCCGCCACCAGCACCTCCGGCGCAGATGCACCGGCTGACAAGCCAATGGTACGAACGCCTGCAAACCAGGATTGCTGAATGTCCTCGGGTCCATCTATCATGTAGGCGGGCACGCCCCGGGTTTCGGCAACTTCGCGCAGGCGGTTGGAATTGGAGCTGTTGGGAGAGCCGACAATCAGCACTATATCCGATTTTTCCGCCAGCAATTTTACTGCATTCTGACGATTTTGCGTGGCGTAACAAATATCGTCTTTTTTCGGCCCCTGTATGGCCGGGAAACGCTTGCGCAGAGCTTCCATGATGACGGCTGTATCATCCACGGAGAGCGTGGTCTGGGTGACATAACGCAAATGGGTTTCATCCCGAACCTGAAGCCTGGCCACGTCTCCAGGCGTTTCAATCAGGTAGATGCCGTCTTTCACCTGACCCATGGTACCTTCCACTTCCGGGTGACCGGCGTGGCCCACGAGTATGATTTCCGCCTCTCTGTCGCGATTCCGTTCCACTTCATGATGCACTTTGGTCACCAGTGGCAGGTGGCATCAAACACTTTTAATTTGCGCTTTGCAGCTTCTTTGCGCACAGCCTGTGAAACACCGTGCGCACTGAAAATTACGGTGCCATTATTCGGCACATCTTCAAGTTCATC
>QOAV01000170.1 GCA_003972845.1 Gammaproteobacteria bacterium | reverse complement strand
GATCACTTCTGCCATCAGCTCCGAAGCCAGTGGAAACTCGTGGCGATATTTTGCCAGATTGAGCCGACGCAGGTTGCGTACGACAAACATGGTGTGTTCGTCCACGGTGTAGATGTGGAACAGATCGTGCTGCATCTGGCCGCTGATGCGGTCATAGGCCGGGATGAAAGCGCCGAGCACGCCATAGCGGTTCATCTGGCGATAGACATTGGTCAGACCGGCGGGTTGGCGCAGTATTTCCAGGAACAGATGCTGGTTCACCGGGTCGCGCCGAAACAGGTGATTGATGCGATGCAGGTTGCGGCGTAATTCACGAATGGTGTCGGCGCGTATGCCCTTGATGCGCGGATGTTGCTGCCATAGCAGGAAGATTTCCAGCAGCGCAGACGGGTAGTTGCTGAAAACTTCTGAGTCGGTGGTTTCCAGATAACCGCCGCGGGTGCGGAATCGGGGGTTGATATTCACCAACCTCTGTTTGCTTGCTTCATCAAACTTTTCCTGAAAACTCTGGATCAGGATTTCATTGAGCAGGGAGATCTGTCTGACCGTGCGGTAATAGCGCCGCATGAACTGTTCCACCGCCAGCCGGTCCTCGCTGTCGCGGTAGTGCAGCTGTTTGGCCAGGGCTCTCTGATAGTCAAACAGCAGGCGGTCCTCGCTTCTGCCCACCAGCAAATGCAGCCCATTGCGTACTTTCCACAGGAAATTCCTGCTGCGCACCAGCTGGCGGTATTCTTCCAGCCGCAGGATGTTCTGGCTGACCAGTTGTTTCAGGTCGGCAGCGCCGGTAAGACGCCGGGACAACCACAGGATCATGTGCAGGTCGCGCAGCCCGCCCGGGCTTTCCTTGATATTGGGCTCGAGCTTGTATGGCGTGTCGTCGTAGCGGCGATGGCGCGCCTTCTGTTCTTCCAGTTTGGCCTCGAAAAATTTTTCGGGTGGCCAGATTTTTACCGGGCTGGTCTGTTCCATCATGCTCTCGAAAAGCATGGCGGAGCCGTCAAGAAAACGCGCTTCCATGAGGTTGGTGATGACTGATACATCCTTGCGTGCTTCGCGAACGCACTCGCGCACCGAACGTACGCTGTGGCCGACTTCCAGATGAATGTCCCACAAAAATCGAATGAAGATTTCCAGTTGCTCGCGGGTGGCGTCTTGCGGTTTGCGTTCAAACAGGATCAGCAGGTCGATATCGGAGCCATAATGCAGTTCCTCGCGGCCATATCCCCCCACGGCGGCAATCGTCAGCTCGTCTGTGAGCTCGGGAAAATGATAGCGCCAGGCGCGAGTGATCAGCTCGTCCATGAGATGCGTATAGGCTTTCACCAGCTGTGCGCTGGGCATGTTGTCGGCATAGGCCTCGGCCAGCCATTCGCGAATGCTTTTCAGCGTTTCGCTGAACAGGATGACGGGCGTATTGCTCTGCGCCAGTTTCTCGGAAAACCGGATATCTTCAAAAAACTTCATGCGGGCTAAAAGCTCTCGTCGCTGCGACGCGTCAGCACCTCATGTCCGTCAGCCGTCACCAGAATAGTGTGCTCCCATTGCGCAGACAGGCTGCGGTCGCGTGTGACCACGGTCCATTTATCAGGTAATACCTTGATGTCCTTTTTGCCGGCGTTCAGCATGGGCTCGATGGTGAAAGTCATGCCTTCGCGCAATTCAATGCCGGTGTGAGGCTGGCCGTAGTGCAACACCTGCGGGTCCTCATGAAATTTTCGGCCGATTCCATGGCCGCAGTATTCGCGCACCACCGAATAACCGGCAGCTTCTGCGTGTGACTGAATCTGGTGGCCGATGTCGCCCAGCTGCGCGCCAGGCTTGACCATGTCGATGGCCATGAGCAGACACTCATAGGATATCCGCGATAACCGACGGGCCTGGATGCCCGGCTCGCCGATGAAAAACATTTTACTGGTGTCGCCATGCCACCCATCCTGAATGACCGTGATGTCCAGATTGACGATATCGCCTTTTTTTAACGTCTTTTCGCCGGGGATGCCGTGGCAAACCTGCTGGTTTACCGATGTGCAGATCGATTTCGGGAAGCCGTGATAGTCCAGGGGTGCGGGCACGGCCTTGAGGTCATTGACAATGAACTCGTGGCAAATCCGGTCCAGTTCGTCGGTCGTAACTCCCGCTTTCACATGGGGCTCAATCATTTCCAGCACTTGCGCCGCCTGCCGACCGGCCAGACGCATTTTTTCGATTTCTTCGGGTGTTTTTATCGTAATAGCCATGGGTAAACCTGTGTTATGCTTGCCGCGAATTCGGGACAGCCCTTTCTGTATGCGCTGGCAGGCAAGTCTGCGAGAGTATCAAATTCATACCGTTTGCCATATCCCGCAACCGAACTATGTGAAATATGCGGTGTTTTTTTTAGTCTGGATTGTCCTTGTGCGCCGCTTGTGGTATAAGCCCGCCGTTTCGCTTGAATCATCAGGGTGCAGCCCTGTCCGAGCAATAACCTGAACACATCGTTGTGGACTTTGGAGAGTCATCTGTAATGAGTAATATTGATATGCGCCAAATGATCGAAGCCGGCGTCCATTTCGGGCATCAGACCCGTTACTGGTCGCCCAAAATGAAGCCCTATATATTTGGCGCACGTAACAAGATTCACATTATCAATCTGGAGCAGACTCTGCCCCTGTATGAGGAGGCGCACAACTTCGTGGGCCGGCTGGCGGCGCAGGGTGGAAAGATCCTGTTTGTTGGCACCAAGCGTCAGGCGCGCAATGTGATCAGGGAAGAAGCAAGCCGTTGTGACTCTCCCTATGTGAACTATCGCTGGCTCGGTGGCATGCTGACCAATTTCAAGACTATCAAGATGTCCATTACGCGTCTGGAAGAGCTGATTGCCATGGAACAGGATGGCAGCCTGGACAAGCTGGTGAAGAAAGAAAAACTGACCCTGCAGCGCGAGCGCGAAAAACTGGAGCGCAGTCTGGGCGGCATCAAGGACATGAAGGGCTTGCCTGACGCCCTGTTTGTCATTGATATCGAAAACGAAAAGATCGCGGTATCCGAAGCGCGCAAGCTGAAAATACCGGTGGTCGCAGTGGTGGATACCAATTGCAACCCCAACGATGTGGATTACGTGATTCCCGGAAACGACGACTCCATACGCGCCATACGTTTGTACTGTGCGGGCATCGCCGACGCCGTTCTGGAAGGGCGGAATTCCGCTCCGACCGCCAAGATCAGGCGTTCTGATGATGATTTCATCGAGGTTTCTGACGAGGACGAAGCCGCCAAGAAAGTGGCCGCCGAAGCAGCCGAATTGTTGCCCACAGAGAAAAAAGTTGCGGAAAAAAAGGCGGCAGAACCGGCCAAAGATGAGCAGAAACCGGCTGTCGCGGATAGCCAGCCAGCCGAAAGGCCAGAAGCCAAAGCCGATGAAGCCAAAGCCGATGAAGCCAAAGCCGATGAAGTCAAAGCTGATGAAGCCAAAGCTGATGAAGCCAAAGCTGATGAAGCTGCCAGCGTCACGGCAAAGGCCGACGATGCAGCCGGCGATGATCTGACTGCCATCAACGGCATTGGTCCGGTCATTAAAGGCAAGCTGGAAGACATGGGTATTAGCACGTTCAGGCAGATTGCCGAGCTTTCAGCTGATGACATGGCCAGGATTGACACCGAGCTGAACTTCAAGGGCCGTATAGAGCGTGAAAACTGGGTGGAGCAAGCCAGGAAACTGGCAGGCTGAATACGGTTTTCAGTGGCATATTACAGGGCAAGTGTTCACTTGCCCTGTTTGATTTTTACCGCCGGAAGCGTCAAAGGGCGTTTGTTCGTCAATACCCTTTCGCGCTTCAGGCTGCAAACTAGACAGAGGGAATAGCATGGCAATCACCGCATCCATGGTGAAAGAATTACGCGAGCGCACCGGCGTTGGCATGATGGACTGCAAGAAAGCGCTGACCGAGGCAGATGGCGATCTGGATCTGGCGGCGGAAAACCTGCGCAAACAGGGCGCGGCTGCAGCAGACAAGAAGGCCGGGCGCATTGCCGCCGAGGGCCTGATCGGCCTGGCTGTAGACGACGCCGGCGAGACCGCCGCCATCGTGGAAGTGAACAGTGAAACCGATTTTGTTGCCAAAGCGGACGATTTCATCGCCTATACGGCTGCGGTGGCGCAAACCGCATTGTCGGAGCAACCGGTCGATCTCGATGCCTTGCTGAGAGCGCCGATGAATGGTTCCAGCGTCGAGGATCAGCGCAAGCTGCTGATCGGCAAGTTGGGCGAGAACATGGGAGTTCGCCGCTTCGAACGGGTGGGCGGAAACGGTCACCCTCTACATATTTACAAACACGGCGCGAAAATTGTCGTGGTGGTGGAAATGGAAGGTGGCGATGAAACTCTGGGACGTGATATTGCCATGCATATCGCCGCCAGCAAGCCGGTGTGCGTGACGCCGGAAGATATTCCGCAGGAAATGCTGGACAAGGAAAAAGAGATCTTTACGGCCCAGGCCAAAGACAGCGGCAAGCCGGACAATATTATCGAAAAAATCATCAGTGGCCGCATCGCCAAATATATCAACGAGATCTGCCTGACCGGTCAGCCGTTTGTCAAGGATCCCGATATCCGGGTAGGCAAGCTGCTGGATCAGAACAACGCCAAGGTGCTGGATTTCGTACGCTACGAAGTGGGCGAAGGCGTGGAAAAGAAGCAGGAAGATTTCGCCGCAGAAGTAGCGGCCCAGCTGGATGAGGGCTGAAAGCAGCCGTCCATGAGCTATCGTCGCCTGTTGCTGAAG
>QOAV01000002.1 GCA_003972845.1 Gammaproteobacteria bacterium | reverse complement strand
GCGGCGTGATCTCCGGCGAACACGGCATCGGTCTGACCAAGATACAGTATCAGGATCCAGCCCCCCCCCGCGCTTTCCAGCAATATAAACAGGAAATCGACCCGCAAGGCCATTTCAACCGCGGCAAGCTGCTGCCCGGTTCGGGCCTGGATAACGCCTATACGCCGTCGCTGCAATTGCTGCAACAGGAAGCCATCATCATGGAGGCCAGCGAGCTGGGCCTGCTCAACGACGATATCCGCCACTGTCTGCGCTGCGGTAAATGCAAACCGGAATGCACCACACACGTGCCGCGCGCCAATCTGCTGTATTCGCCGCGCAACAAGATACTGGCCACCGGCCTCATCATCGAGGCCTTTCTGTACGAGGACCAGACCCGGCGCGGGCTGTCGGTGCATCATTTTGACGAAATGAACGACATTGCCGATCACTGCACCATTTGTCACCGCTGTCTGAAGCCATGTCCGGTGAACATCGACTTTGGTGATGTCACCGTGCGTATGCGCAAAATCCTGCGCGACCGCGGCCAGCGCCGTCGCAGCTGGATCGGCTGGATTTCCATGCAATTTCTCAATGTCACCCACCCCAAAGCCATCAAGTTGCTGCGCACGGGCCTGGTGACTCTGGGCTACCGTGGTCAACGCATGGCGGTAAAAATGCTACGACCACTGTTCAGCAAGGCGCTGTCGCGACCGCCTGATACTACTCACGGCAAGCCTGCAGCAAGCACCCAGATCGTGCATTTCGTCAGCAAACCGCTACCCGCACCGGAGCGCCAGCCCAGCATGCGCGAACTGCTGGATCTGGAGGACAGCAAGACCATACCGATTCTACGCCATCCACAAAAATCATCCGAATACAGCGACGCCGTGTTCTATTTTCCCGGCTGCGGCTCCGAACGACTGTTTTCCGATATCAGCCTGGCCACCATCGCCATGCTCATGGAAACCGGCGCGCAGGTGGTGCTGCCGCCCGGCTATCTGTGCTGCGGTTATCCCCAGGAAGCCGGAGGCTACGCGGAAAAAGCCCGTCAGATCAGCATGGACAACCGCGTGCTTTTTCACCGCGTCGCCACTACGCTGAACTATCTCAATATCAGCACCGTGATCGTGTCCTGCGGCACCTGCATGGATCAGGTGATGACCTATCAGTTCGAACAGATTTTTCCCGGTTGCCGCTTGCTGGACATCCATGAATACCTGATGGAACACGACATATCGGTGGACAATAACGGCTCACAATACGTCTACCACCAGCCCTGCCATACGCCCATGAAAACTCACGATGATCTGGACGTGGCCGCTTCCCTGTTGAACAGCCCGGTCACTCTCACTGACCGCTGCTGTGGCGAGTCCGGCACCTTCGCGGTCACGCGGCCGGATATCGCTGACCAGGTGCGCTTCAGCAAACTGGAAAACCTGCAGCAAAGTCTGGCCGAATTCGATCAAAACAGCGACATCAGGCTGCTCACCTCCTGCCCGTCCTGCCAGCAGGGATTGTCCCGCTACAGCGAGGATACCGGCCTGAATGCGGAATACATCGTGGTAGAACTGGCCCGGCAGTTACTGGGCGAAAGCTGGCGCCGCGAATTGGTAGAACGCACCAGAAGCGAAGGTCTGGAAAAGGTATTGCTGTAAGTTCAGCGTTTTTCCGAAGCAGCGTGCTTCATGTTCATGTAGACACCGCCCTGTTTCAATTCCTGTAGCATTTGTCGTAACCGTTTCTCCCGGGTCTGCGGGCGTTTGGCCCGTTCGATCCAGCCAATGTAGTCGTTGCGCTGATACGCTGGACGCGCCTGATAATCCTGTACCAGGCCGTGCTGCTCAAGCGCCTGGCGGAAATAATCCGGCATGGCATGGCGTTCTCTTTTCACTTTCCCCCGCATTTCTCCATCACCAGATGCCGCTCGCTGACTCTTGCATTCTTGTTTCTTGAAATCAGCCAGTTATGGCCTAGCCTTAATATTCGACTTAAAAAAACAATAAAGGAGTTGGCGTGATTCATTCCAGTATCCACTTTACCGCATTCGTATCAACACTCTTCGCCGGGAGTGTGCTTTTATCCAGTGCCTGGGCCGCCAGCTGTACGGGATCGGCGCGCGCGCCCTATGCCTGCAGCTCTGTCATCAAAGGTATCACTTTCAACTGGTCATCTCATCAGGAACACGCCAGCGGCAGCGACAACTGGCCCGTGACCTGGGCCGACGATAATCATCAGTACACGGCCTGGGGCGACGGCAAGGGGTTCAGTCAGTCAGGCGGTAAAAAATCATTCGGCGTAAGTCGCGTGATTGGCCAAAAGGATGTTTTCGTCGGCGCTGACATCTACAAGGGCGCGGCAGCGGGATGTTCTGGCCTGGGCGGACTGGGAGACAACACCTCCATTTGCGGAAAAAGTTACAGCATCCTGTCCTACCAGCAATTTCTGGTGTTGTGGGCCGGGCCGGAGACAGGCGCCGCAAATTATAGCGAGTCGCGCTTTTTCTACTCACGCGACCGCGGCCAGTCCTGGACCCAGACCGGCAATTACCTGACCGGCTACGACTTTTTCCATCCAACCTTCCTGCAATATGGCAAGAACCACGCCGGGCCCAACGGCGGCTATGTCTATCTGTACGGTATCGAAGTGCTGGACGGTGGCCAGTTGGCGGTACACAAACCCGGCAGGGTGTTTCTGGCGCGGCAGAAACTGAGCGATTATTTTCTGCCCATCACCAGCGCCCCCTCAAGCCAGCAACACCTGTTCGGACCCGATGGCAACGGCTTTCATCTGGAGTATTACACCGGAAACGATGCTGCAGGTCAGCCGCAGTGGGGCAGCCGCTCGGACAAGATTCCGGTATTCCAGGACAGCAACGGCGTTGGCTGGAACCTCAGCGTCAGCTACAACGCCGGCACCCAACGCTATATTCTCATGACCGAACATGACCAGACATTTGCCGGCAAACTGGGAATATTCGAGGCGCCAACACCCTGGGGGCCGTGGAAAACAGTCGCCTATTACGATGCCTGGGCCGACCAGACGGGAGCCGACGGAGACACGGGAGACCAGGGATTTTTCTGGAATATCGCCAACAAATGGTCCAGCGGGAAAAATTTTTCCATGGTGTTTACCGGCATCGGTGAAGACGACTCGTTCAACAAGGTGGACGGAGGCTTCCAGTTGACGCCACCCGTAACGCCGCCGAAAAAAATCGACCTCGTTCCCATATTGCAATTATTGTTGCTGTAGCGAATCAGTCCAGGTCGCTCGGCCGCACCAGTTCCAGCAGCTTCCCCGAGCCTTCGGACAAATCGTCCCAACGGCCAGACAGCTCGATTCTGGCCAGATTGGCTGTCGTGAAAAGCTTGCCGTTGTCCATGACCGGCGCGCTCGGGCAAAGCTCCAGCAAAAGAGATTCGAGACCTGGATTATGGCCAACCATAAACAATCGGCCCGGCAAATCCGGCGTCTCGCCTATGACATTTTTCAAGGTTTGCAGACTGGCGTCATAAACCCGGCGGTCGCGCCAGATTCGTGTTGACGGAACTTCCAGCGGCTCGCAAACCAGGTCGCAGGTCGTCGATGCACGCAAAGCGGGAGAGGTGATTACCCAGTGGGGCTCCCAGTTTCTCTCGGCAATAAACCTGCCCAGGCGGCGCGAATCCTTCATGCCGCGCCGGTTCAGAGGCCGCTCGAAATCCGATGCCGCCCCTGAATCCCAGGATGATTTGCCGTGGCGAATCAGTATCAGTTCCTTGCTTTTCATATTCATTTTCGCTGCCTGAAAATCCCCTGCCCGTATTGTACCGACGTTCATTTCACCACGGGAAGAATAAATGCGGGTGGATCAGATACTGTTTTGCCTGTACCTGCATCAATACGGCAAGCAAGTTTGCGTTGCGGCGAATCGGAGCACTATTAGCCTGCGTGATTATCGAAGCTTGCACAGGGCTTCCCTGAAGCAGCTCTTGCAACATATCCTGTCATCTACGTGACAGACCCGCCGTCCGCCTTCCTGTAGCTTTAGTCTGGTTTTCCTTGCGGAATTTTCGCGTCCCGAAAATTGGCGTTGATTCCCGGCCCTTACCTATGACAAATGTTTCAGGAGACAATCATGAAAACGACAAAAACAGACCCTACACGCATATATGGCGCCCATAGCCTGTTAATCGGCATTCTGCTGGTCATCCTCGGCACGGCAGGCCTGGCCGCCCCCGGCCTCATGTCCATCGCCACCGCAGTATATGTGGCCTGGATGCTGATCATTGGCGGCGCATTCTGGAGCTACCACACCTGGAAATCCAACCGCGGGCATCTGATGGACTGGCTGAAACCATTTGTGCTGATCCTCACCGGCGGGCTGATGCTGTTCTACCCGCTGTCCGGCGTAGCGGCGGTGGGGTTGCTGCTGGCAGTTTACCTGCTGCTGGATGCTTTCGGCAGCTTTGTCCTCGCCCGGGAGCTGCATCCGAAAAAAGGCTGGGCCTGGATGACCTTCAACGGCATCATTTCGCTGCTGCTGGCCATGCTGTTTCTCATCGGCTGGCCGGCAACATCTCTGTTTCTGGTTGGCATCTATGTCGCCATCAGCCTGATCTTCGACGGCTGGGCGTTGATTGTCATCGGCTGGGCAGCGCGCAGAGCAAGCAAAGATAAAAAATGAACCACAAATTTCTCATTGAACACATCCACGCACGTGAAATCCTGGATTCGCGCGGCAACCCGACCGTAGAAGTGGAATGCCGTCTGCAAGGCGGCGCAACTGCCCGCGCGGCGACGCCATC
>QOAV01000205.1 GCA_003972845.1 Gammaproteobacteria bacterium | reverse complement strand
CGCGCGCGCGATCAAATACAATATGGACCATCGTGTGAAACAGATGGAGTATGCGGTCGCCCAGAGGAATCTGGATGTGTCGAATGTCGAATTGCTGCCGGATCTGGTGGCATCAGCTGGCTACACCAGCCGTAACAATGATGCTGGCGCGCGCAGTCAGTCGTTGCTGAGCGGAGAAGAAAGCCTTGAGCCTTCCACTTCGCAGGAGCGCGATCGTGACCTGCGAGATCTCACCATTGCATGGAATGTACTCGATTTTGGCGTCAGCTATGTCACCTCCAAACAGAAGGCAGACGAAATTCTGATCGCTGAAGAACGCCGCAGAAAGGTGGTGCAAAACATCGTTCAGGATGTGCAGGATGCTTTCTGGCGCGCCTACAGCGCCCAGACCCAGATGGAAAACATGAACCAGCTGCTGGTGGATACCAATAACGCCATCGCGCGCGTCAAACGTCTGAGCGAGAGCGGCAATTATTCACCGCAGGAGGCGCTGGAATACCAGCAGGAGCTGTTGCAGACCCAGCGTAATCTGACTGAGCTGAAGCGCAACATGGTATTGGCCAAAACCCGGTTGGGCACGTTGATGAACCTGCGTCCCGGCACCGATTTTACCTTAGTGGCCGATGGTGTGCGGGACCCCATGCCATTAAATACCAGCCTGGATGAACTGGAAACCATGGCCCTGGTCAATCGTCCTGAGTTGCGCGAGGAAGACTACAAGAAGCGCATAAGCCAGAATGACGTCAAAAAAGCTGTGTTGCGCATGTTCCCTGGCCTTGAGTTCAGAGCCGGCGCGCATTATGACTCCAACAAATTCCTGTATAACAACGACTGGACTGACGCGGGTATCAATCTGACCTGGAATATCCTCAATGTATTTGGCGGTATTCAGGCCAGAAAAATGGCAAAAACCCAGGTCGAGCTGGCCGATATTCGCCGAATGGCTCTGTCCATGGCAGTAATGACCCAGGTGCATCTGGCGACCAGGCGCTATGAACTGGCCTTGGAACAATACCGGACTGACAAGGATCTGGCGGATGTAAGCGGCAGCCTGGAAAGCCTGTCACAATCGAGAAGCAAGGCTAAAATGCAGAATGAGCTGAAGTCGATCAAGACCAGAGCCAGCGCCATGATTGCGCGCATGAGAGCGGATTATGCCCATGCCGAGGCCCGTAATGCGCTGGCTCGTGTGTACAACACCATTGGCATGGATCCGTTGCCGGAAAAAGTGGAAGGCAGAGATATCAAGACACTCGCCAGCGCCATCAACCAGCACTGGAACGGATTGTTGCTGCAAAAGTAAAGAGAAGCCTCGTCCCGGTCGGGGCGCTATCGTCCTTTTCTCCCGTCTTCCCGACGCAAGGTTGACCGAATACTTTCGGTTAATATTGAGACCCGGCAAAGCATTGCCGGGTCTTTTTCTTTTGTTATTGGATATATCATCTATAGTAAAAAGAATATATCAAATAACTGTATATAATATGGAAAAGGAAACAGGGTTTACGTTGCTTGAATTGATCATAACTCTGGCGATAGTGGGCGTTTTACTGGTCATAGCCATACCCTCTTTCAAAAGTTTACGCACGGAAACCCGCTTGACTGCGTTGACCAATGAGCTGATAAGCGCATATCGTTTGGCCAGAAACAGGGCCATTCATTCCAACAAGCGGGTAACCCTTTGTCGATCAAAAGATGGAGCGACGTGCTATACGGGCCAGGGCTGGAACGATGGCTGGATGGTGTTTGAAGAGTTTGCAAACTATGCGGTACGGGAGCCGGACGAGATTATTCTTTTGGTTCATGAGCCAGTGACCGGGGGGGTGACCATTTCCGCAAATGCGCCGGTGAAAGATTATATATCCTTTACACCAGCAGGATATGCTCTGTATAAAAACGGTGGTTTTGTTGCAGGCACTATAACCGTAGCTGCGGGCGCATCATTCCGAAAAATCATACTGGGTTCAGGGGGGAGGGTTCGCATCCAGAGAAACGGCGTCTGAAAACCGTCGACAAGGCCATTCGGAACACCCGGCAAGGTTTGTTTTTCAGTCGGCTTTTCTTGCATTCACCTTTATTTAATCTATAAGATAGGGCGTAAAGGGTAAATAGGGATAGTAATGCAGGGTTTACAGAATAGGCGTTTGGCTGGTGGCTTTACGCTGGTCGAGCTGGTCGTGACTCTTGCCGTAGCTGCCATTCTGGTCAGCACGGCGGTGCCAAGTTTCGTTGAGCTGGTGAGCAATTCGCACGCGACAAAAATAGCCAATGATTTTGTCGCGTCGCTGCACGCTGCCAGAAGCGAAGCAGTAAAGCGCAATGTGCGGGTGACCGTATGTCATAGCGCGAACCAGAAAACCTGCAATCCGGGTGGTAAATGGACCGATGGCTGGATCAGTTTTATCGACTTAGATAATTCAGGTACCCGGCAAGCGGCGAGCGAAAGGCTGCTTGGAAGCCATGAAAAAGCCGACACCCCTTTCGTTTTCGATCTGGGCGAGGACAGTCTTCCCCTGCAGGATTACATTTCTTTCAGCCCCGACGGCATGGCGAGAGCTGCTACAGGGTCCGCTTTGGGTGGAGCCATACAGGCCGGCAGGCTGGAATTGCGCAACGCCAATACCGGTGTGGGCCGCGACGTCGCCATTATCGGCGGTAGTATCAAGGTCAAGGAGGTCCAGTCGTGAAAGCAGAAAAAGGCTTCACCCTGATTGAAATACTGGTATCGCTGATCATCCTGGGCTTCGGCCTGCTGGGGCTGGCCGGTATGCAGATCAGCGGCATGAAAAACGCCACAGATTCGGTGTACCGCACCACGGCGTCGATGCTGGCCAGGGACCTTGCGGACCGCATGCACGCCAATCCCCGGGGCGTCGATAATGATGGGTATATCAAGGAGGATGATACGGCCATCAACTGCGAATCGGCGGTTCCGGCGAAAAACTGTGACATCGGCGGAGCTCAATGTGATGTTGATGAAACTGCGGTCTGGGACATGTTTTCAGTCTATTGCGGTGGCGTCGGTGGTTCGCCGGATGATAAAAGATATGGTATTGCCAGCCAGCTGCCCAACGGAAAACTGCAAGTGTTCTGTCAGGACATGGATACCACGGACGCCGACGTCTGTTCGCACTTTTCTCCCCACCGGATTCTGATCACATGGCTGGAAAGGGCTGAATTGACGGGAAAGCAGAAAAAGAATGCTGGGGAGTCTGATCCGGCCGCCAACGCAAAAACCCGAACCTTCGAGCTGGTGGTCTCGGTCCGATGATGGCAAAAGCAATGAACAAGGCGCAACGGGGTTTCACCCTGATTGAACTCATGGTAGCCATGCTGATCGGGCTTTTCGTTGTCGGCGGCGTGACCAAGATCTATATGGACAGCCGCATGACAGACCGGCTGCGTGGCGGCATGTCAGAAGTGGCCAACAACGCCAGAATTGGCATGGGCATACTGGCGGCGGATATCGCCAGAGCGGGCTATACCGAAAGCCCGTTACAGGATATTGCCACTTTTCTGGCCGCAACCGATCAGGATGCGACCGGTTCAGATCAGATTGTGGTTGTCTACGAATCCGACCGGGATTGCCTCGGCAATGTTACACCTGTGGCGGTCCCGCAAGTGGCGGAGAACCGTTATTTCCTGCAACTGCAGGATGGCTCCACCGACCCCACGGATGAACATCCGTCGTCGAAGTCTGTTCCCGATGCCAATCTGTGGCAGTTGTACTGCGAGGGCAACGGTTCGCCGGGTAACCCGCAACCCCTGTTGTCGGGGATTGAGAGCATGCAGTTTCTGTATGGCGTGGATGAGGATTCCGACGGCGTGGCGGACAGTTTCGGCACGGCTGAATATGTGACCAGCCAGGATGCCTGGAAGCAGGTGGTGGCGGTGCGCATCGGTCTGCTGTCATACAGCGGCGAAAAGGCCCTGCAGGGTCAGGGTCAGGACGACCATATCTACCATGTGTTGAACGAAACGGTGGATCCGGCAGATGGCGACAAACGATTGCGTCAGGTGTTTGAAAAGACTGTACCGATTCGCAATATCATTTTCGAGAACATGAACGGGGGCTAGGCGACTATGAGCAATCAGAAAGGGGCAGCCCTGATTATCACGCTGATATTTCTGGCGATCATGATGTTGTTTGCGGTAACAGCCCTGCGTACTTCTACGCTGGATGAACGGCTGGCGGCAAACTACCAGTTTTCCACAGTAACGGATCAGGGCGCGGAGTTTGCCGTCACCGAAGTGTTGAGAGATTACCAGAAAGACGTCGCCACCAATTTTCCGGATCATATCTTCAAGCAGGTGTGGGATGAACTTGCCCGGGAAAAATTTTTCCCTTCCAGCAGCTTCAGCAACATGTACTCAACCGTGACGAGCATGGAGAAGGATAATTCCAAGGCCGATTACCGCGCCCAGGTGATATGGAAGTCTGCGCGATATCAGCGGCCGGGCGACGATCTGAGGCTTCACTCCATGCTGTTTTACATCGATGGGCAGTCGCAATACGCCGACAAGGTGGGCGCCAATGCGAAACACCGGGTGGGTATTTCGGTGCCGAGGTGTACCGCGAAGCACCGCCCATCCCGGATCGCGTTGTGTCCGCCGACGGCGACACCCTGATGACCGAGGAAAGCATTCTTGATGGACAAACTGCCTGGCAGTCCGTCGGAGGCATGCAGCTTGGCTCGATCTGGGGCCACGGTGCCTACCAGGCACCGGACTGGACCGCCGACTGGCTGCACCGTGAACTGGAAACCTGGCTGGAAATCGCAGCCCTGGAA
>QOAV01000099.1 GCA_003972845.1 Gammaproteobacteria bacterium | reverse complement strand
CTCTGACCCCATTGATTGGACCCCATTGATTGCAGAGCTTTCCGAACACCCGGCATTTCCTCAGGCTTCCAGCCTCACAGAACGCTATCAGGGCGGCAGTTATCTGTCGAAAAAAGTATGGGTGGCATCATGTTGCCGGGTTATCGTGTCATTGCCAACGGCAGTGAAGCAATCTCATGCCACGGAGCGCTGGTCACGAAGTTGTCTCGCTACGTTCGCAACGACGGGCATTCCGGGCATTCTGTATTACGCCCCAGGTTAATATTCAGCTCTTGCCCGGCTGTATGCCCTTGATGAAGTCTTCCGCCAGGGCGCGGTAAACCGGCTGCGGATTGATCAGTTTGGAGACGCCGTCGGCGATCAGGGCGGTGGCCATGATGGGTAGCAGCAGTTCCTGATTGCCGGTCATTTCGGTAATGATGACAACGGCGGTGATGGGCGTTTGCACCACGCCGGTGAAATAGGCAGTCATGCCGAGCAGGGCGACGGCAGAGGCGCTGACCAGGGGAAACCAGGCGGTGAGCCAGTGACCAAGGCCGGCGCCGATGGACAGGGAGGGAGCGAAGATGCCGCCGGGCATGCCGGTCCAGTAGGATAGCAGGGTGGCGAGAAATTTAAGTGGTGCGAATAATATGCTGGTTTCTCCCTGTCCGGTCAGTATGCCCTCGGCTTCTTCATAGCCGGTGCCCCAGGTAACGCCGCCGGAGGCCCAGCCAATGACTGCCAGCAGCAGGCCGATGGCGCCCGCCAGCAGCAGGGGATGGGCGTTGCGGAAAGGTGATATCCAGCGCCCCACGTAGATGAGCAGGGCGCTGAACAGGCCGCCCGCAGCGCCGCCGAAAACGCCGCAGGCCAGCACCACCAGCAGGATGGCGGGGAATTCCACCGGCGCATCGACCACGCCGAAATAGGTGTAATTGCCATTCATGGCCAGCGCAGTCAGACCGGCGATGATGACGGCGGTGAACACTGTACCGCTGGTTTTGTCTTCGTAATTACGCGCCATTTCCTCGATGGCGAAAACCACGCCCGCCAGCGGTGTGTTGAAGGCTGCCGCCAGACCGGCCGCGCCGCCGGCCATGATCAGGCCGCGGCCGATATCGTGATGCGGGAAACGGGCGAAACGGGTCAGCGAATAGGAGATGGCGGCGGCGATGTGTATGGTCGGCCCTTCGCGGCCGATGGACGCGCCGCAGGCCAGCCCCAGTATGATCATCAGCCCTTTGCCAAAGGCGATGCGCAATGACAGCAGAGTGTGTCTGAGCTTTTTGTATCGTTTCAAATGCAGGGCGGCAATGGCCTGGGGAATGCCGCTGCCTTCGGCGCCGGGAAAAAATCGCCCGGTGGCCCAGGTAATCAGCATCAGGCCGACCGGCGTCAGTACAAACGGCAGCCAGGGTCTGCCGTCAATCATGTGGTCAAACCACAGGCTGGCGTAATCCGCGCCGCGGGCCAGCAAGCTGGCGGAAAGTCCCACCAGCACGGCGCCGATGAGGAATACCGTGCGCGTGCGCCATACGCGTGATGATTTGAGGTGTCTCAGCGAGCGCTGGAGTCGTCTGCGGTACATTTATCGGACAGTTTCCTTGTCGGTTGCGGGTTCAGCTGCAGGCTCGGCCTCGCGTATTTTCTGGCGTTGTGTGACCTGCAGCGCCAGGAATACTGATTCCTGGTTGAACAACACCCGGCTGACCAGATCAGCCATGACAATGGCCAGCATGCCGGGCAATATGATGTGCGGGTTGCCGGTCATTTCCAGCAATGCGATCAATGCGGCTATGGGCGCCTGCAGGGTGGCGCCCATCATGGTCAGCATGCCGATGGTGGCGTAGAACGCCACCGGGCTGGATGGCAGCGGCAGCAGACCGGCGGTGACGCCTGCGAGTAACGACCCCGCTGCGCCGCCAATGACCAGCACCGGCGCAATCAGACCGCCGGGCAGGCGCATGCCGATGGAAACCGCGGTGGCGATCAGCTTGAAAGTCAGCAGCAGCCACAGGGCGCTGATGGTGATGTGATTGTGCAGCATGTTGTCCAGCGTATCGTAACTGATGCCCAATATTGCAGGCGACCAGATGCCCAGGGTACCGGTGACGATGCCGGCGAGGGTGAAAGCCACCGCTGGCGACCACTTCAGGGTGGACTCCGCGATGTGCCGACTGATGGTGTTGAAGCCAGTCGCCAGCAAGCCGATAATGACGCCCAGCAAGGCGATGATGGGCAGTTCGCCGAGGGATTCCAGTGAGATTTCTGGGATCACGAAAGAGGGTGAATCACCGTGAATGGAGCGGCTGATGACCGCGCCGATGACCGCCGCCAGTATAATCGGCATGAAACGGGAGATGTGGTAACGCACGCGTAAAACCTCGATCACGAATATGGCTCCCGCCAGCGGTGTGTTGAAAGCGGCGGCGATGGATGCGGCGGCGCCGCAGGCGATCAGGGTGTAGTCTTCTTCCGAGGAAAGCTTTTGCCCGCGCCCGACGTAGTTACCCGCGGCAGCGCCCAGATGAACGCCGGGGCCTTCGCGGTCCACCGAATGGCCGGTGATGACCGCCAGTGCGCCGAACACGAATTGCACCAAAGCGTTTTTCGCTGGCAGACTGGGCCGGCCCTCATTTCGCAGTTGCAGCAGCATGTGGGTGATGCCCACCTGCCGCAAAGCGGGCGGAAAACGATTGAATGCCAGGCCGATGAACAGGCCGCCGGCCACTGGCAGGGCAAATCGCGCCCACACTGGCAGCGCCTCATAGTTGCCGATGCGGCCGCCGGGCAGGAACAGGGACTGGCCATATTCGATAACCCAGCGAAACAGCAACACGGATCCGGCCGCGAGCACACCGGTAAGGGCGGCGGACAGGGTCAGCGTCAGTAATCGGGACTCGGTCAGTTTCAAAGGCGGATCAGGGTCAGGAGTTCGGTGGAATCAGGGCGCTATTCTAGCAGACAGAAAGTGCAACTGTTGCCTCTGTTAAGCTAATGACCCAGGTTAGAAAAGCTGGATAAATGGTTGTATGATCGGACAACCCAATTCTTCAGTGCAACCCATGACTGCCTACGATTCGTCCGCCATCGAGGTGTTGACCGGTCTTGATCCGGTACGCCGCCGACCGGGCATGTACACCCAGACCGAACGCCCCAACCATTTGATACAGGAAGTGGTGGACAACAGCGTGGACGAGGCGATTGCCGGTTACTGCACTGAAATCACGGTTATCCTGCACGAAAGTGGCTCCATTTCCGTTTCTGATGATGGCCGCGGCATGCCGGTGGATATTCACCCGGAAGAGGGTGTGCCCGGCGTCGAAGTGATTCTTACCCGGCTGCATGCCGGTGGCAAGTTTTCCGGCAAGAATTACCGTTTTTCCGGCGGTCTGCACGGCGTTGGCGTGTCGGTGGTCAACGCCCTGTCGAAATCGCTGGTGGTGGATGTGCGGCGCGACGGCAAGGAGTACCGCATGGCTTTTGCCGACGGGGTGCGGGTGTCGGATCTGGAAGTCACTGGCACGGTGGGCAAGAGAAACACCGGCACCACGGTGATTTTCATTCCCGACGAGCAGTTTTTCGACACGGTGAAAATCAGCGTGCCGAAGCTGAAGCATGTATTGCGCGCCAAGGCGGTGCTGTGTCCCGGTCTGCATATCAAGCTCATCAACGAGATGAATTCGGAGGACAATGCCGAATGGCACTATCAGGATGGCCTGACCGATTACCTGCTGACCGAGCTGGAAGGCCATGAGCTGATACCGGAAAAACCCTATTTGTGCCATTTCAAGGGCGGCAGCGAGGAAGTGGACGCGGCGGTATGCTGGGCGCCGGAAATCTCCGACCAGATCAACGAAAGCTATGTCAACCTGATTCCCACCTCGCTGGGCGGCACCCACGTCAATGGCCTGCGCAGCGGCCTGACCGAAGCGGTGCGGGAGTTTTGCGAATTTCGTAAAATGCTGCCGCGGGGGGTGAAGATCGCGCCGGACGACGTTTGGCTGAAGTGCAGCTATATTCTGTCCGTGCACATGAAAGAGCCGCAGTTTTCCGGCCAGACCAAGGAGCGCCTGTCCTCACGCGACATCGCCGGCGTGGTCAATGGCGCGGTGAAAGATTCTTTCAGCCTGTGGCTCAACGAACACACCGCCGACGCCGAGCTCATTGCCAATGTTGCCATCGACAACGCCCAGGCGCGCCTGAAAGCGGGCAAGAAAGTGGTGCGCAAGAAAGTCACCTCGGGTCCGGCTTTGCCCGGCAAGCTGGCCGATTGCACGTTGCAGGATCTGGGCCAGACCGAGCTGTTTCTGGTGGAAGGCGATTCCGCCGGTGGCTCGGCCAAGCAGGCGCGGGATCGCGCCTACCAGGCCATTATGCCGTTGCGCGGCAAGATATTGAACACCTGGGAAGTGGAATCCACCCAGGTGCTGGCCTCGCAGGAAGTGCATGATATCGCCGTTGCGGTCGGTGTCGATCCCGGCTCCGACAATCTGGACAATCTGCGTTATGGCAAGATTTGCATACTCGCGGATGCTGATTCCGATGGCGCCCATATCGCCACGCTGATCTGTGCGCTGTTCCTGCGACATTTCCGGCCGCTGGTGGAAGAAGGCCGGGTGTATGTGGCGATGCCGCCGCTGTTCCGTATCGACGTCGGCAAGCAGGTTTTTTATGCGCTGGACGATGGCGAGCGCGAATCCATCCTCGAACGCATCGCCGCGGAAAAACTGCGCGGCAAGGTCAATGTGCAGCGCTTCAAGGGGCTGGGCGAGATGAACCCGAAACAACTGCGCGAAACCACCATGAACCCGGACACCCGGCGGCTGGTACAGCTGG
>QOAV01000105.1 GCA_003972845.1 Gammaproteobacteria bacterium | reverse complement strand
GAGGGCGCCGTGACCGAAGTTGCCGGCGGCATCAAGCTGCCGGTGCAGGGGCGCATCGCGGTGATTGTCTATCTTGCGGTGGGTGATGTCGAGCCGCAGCTGGGTATCGGCGGTTATCAGTTGATCCAGCATAACGGCAGACTGATGCCGGCGCTGAAAGTGACCAATGCGGGGCTGGCGCACGGACGGCTGGATGGCGTGCTTGCCGGCCAGGATGCTAACGGGCGGGAGTATGACGTGTCGGTTTCCACCCTGCCGGTGATGGCGGGCCAGACCCGCATGCTGGTGCTGAACCCGGTGCTTCCCGGGCAAAAGGACTCGCGCCCGGCGGATGTGGCGTACCCGCTGGCCCTGAAGGGAACGATTTTCTGGGAAAAGGGCAAATTCGACGTGGATACAACCATCGGGCGTTAAGCATGATTCGGCGCAGGCGACATGTTCAGAACATGCAGACCGGGGCGGGCAGCTGCGTTTTACTGCTGCTTGCCGGTTTTGCGCTCACCCCGGAAGCTTTCGCCACCCAGGACCGGGATAAAACCGGACCGCCCTATTCGGTACAGGTGGAGCTGGAGTACGAAATCGTCATCCCCAGGGTGCTGTATTTCCGTGTGGGAACGGCGGGCAATACCATCGACACGGTGGAGTTCGATGTGGGGCAGACTCTGGGCGCCGGCAATGACATGGTGAAATCCACGCCCGGCTTGCCGCTGGGTAACGGAGCGCCGATTGCGGCCACCAGCAGCAATGCGGGAGGTCAGGGCGTGATTCCGGTGGAAATCCGCGCCAATGTTGGCAATGTATCCATTCACACCACGGTCAGCAATGCGCAGGGTCTGGTGGGTGATAACGGCTATTTTCTCAACTATGACCAGATCAAGACGGACAGCAGCGACAGCGCCTCTTTTCCGGCGCCGGTGCTGGCCAATTCTTCCATCGCGCCGGTGGCGATTGCGCCATCCGGATTCGGCGGTCATGTAACCATCCGCAACGCCGAGTGGACTTATACCTATTTGAACCAGACCACGCCGGCCGCGGGCGTCTATACCGGCACAGTGACTTACACCGCCACTTCGCCCTGATTACTGGACTTTCCGGTTGAGTATGTCCACCAGAACTTCGCCATCGCGGGGGCTCAGTTCATGGCCTGATGGCAACAATATGACGGCGGATTTCCCCTGCAGCGGCGGCACCTGGTTCATGTCCTGACTGAGAGCAGGCGCGATCCAGTCGCCTTTGCCACTGAAGCCTTTGGTGTGGATGATCGATACATAATCGATATCCGGGTGCGGCTGCCGGTTGAGCCAGAACAGCGCATTGCCGGGCAGGTTGGGGATCAAATCCCACAGCAGGGGTTTTGATGCCTTGAGGTTGTCATAGGCGCGCCCGCCCACGACTTCCTTGACGATATTGAAAGGGCCGTGGTTTTTGGTGATCTTCAGCCCCTGTCTGGCGCGCCAGGTGCCCAGGTGCGGCGTGGCGATGGTAATCAGCCGGGTTACATTGCCCTTGCCGCGAGTGACCAGCGACATGCGCGCCGCCAGCCCGCCGGCGGAGTGACCGACCAGGATGACGGACTCGCCGGGATGTTTGCTTTCCACCATGTCCAGGGCGTTGCTGAGTTCGTTCCCCTGTATGTCCAGCGGCTGACGAAACGGCAGATGAACGTTGTAGACGCGGTTTTTTCCGGTTTTCGGTTCTTTCGGCGGCACGATGATTTGCGAGTGCGGCTCGATGATGCCGGCGCGGTGCCAGCCATTGGCTTCCAGCGCATCGTTGACACCGGTGCGCTCCCACGACAGCGGTGAGCTGAGATAGCCGTGTATGAGCAACACCGAGTCCGCTTGCGCCCACCCGGCAAACGCAGCCAGCGACAGCAAGGCAAGCCGCGCCGCCAGCAAACGGGTTCTGTTTATCATGCCTTTCATCATGGTTCGGTCATGCGCCGGCGGCCGCAAAACCGGCCGCCTGCTTTTGCCTATGGTAACCGCTTCAGCTCGACGCGCCGGTTCTGCGCCTTGCCCTCGGCGGTGTTGTTGTCGGCCACGGGCCGGGTTTCACCATAACCCCTGGCAACCAGGTTTTCCGCTGCAACGCCCTTGCTGATCAGGTAGTTGACCACGGACTGGGCGCGTAATTGCGACAGAGCCAGATTATAGTTCGCCTTGCCGTCCGAGTCAGTGTGGCCGGCGATTTCCACCTTGATGCCGGGATTGGCGATCAGTGACTGCGCCACCTTGTCCAGAATCTGTGTGGAATCCCCGGTGAGCTTGTTGGAATCGGTCTCGAAGTGCACGCCTTCCAGCACGATGGGCGCCGCCATCTTGCATCCCAGCTCGCCGACCTTGTCGCCCGGCCTGGTATCGGGACACAGATCCTTGTTGTCGGGTACGCCGTCGTGGTCGGAATCGGCAATGCAGCCGACCTCGTTTACGGGCGCTCCGGCGGGCGTGTCGGGGCACTGATCCTTGCTGTCCACAACGCCATCATGATCGGTATCCGCCTCGCAGCCGCTTTCGTTGACCTTTGCGCCGGCCGCCGAGGCGGGGCACCGGTCCTTCGAATCGACCACGCCATCATTGTCCGAGTCCAGCTCGCAACCGGCCTCGTTGACCTTTGCGCCGGCTGGCGTATTCGGGCACTGGTCGCGCGAGTCGATGACGCCGTCGTTGTCGGAATCAGCGGGGCAGCCCAGTTTGTTGACAACGATGCCCTGCGGCGTATCCGGGCACTGGTCGGTCAGGTCAAAAATGCCGTCGCCATCGCTGTCCAGCAGGCAGCCGCGTTCGTCAACGGGCGCATTGGCGGGCGTATTGGGGCACTGGTCGCGGCTGTCCACCACGCCATCCTTGTCGGTATCAATTTCGCAGCCCATCTCGCCGACTTTGGCGCCTGCCGGCGTGTTCGGGCAAAGATCCTTGTTGTCAGGCACGCCATCATGGTCGGAATCAGCCACAGCGCCGGCAACGGCGGATTTCTGTGGCGGGCATTTTATTGCCGGCGCTACGGGACGGGGTTGTTCCGGGCATGGCCGGGCGTCGGCATACGGAGGCATCGGTCGCATCATGCGTTCCGGTCTGGGCATGGGCCCGGGCCTCGGCATGGGCTCGGGCATGGTCATGCGCTCGGGCCGCGGCATGCGCTCGGGCCTTCGCATGGACTCGGGCATGGTCATCGGCTCCAGCCTCGGCATGCGCTCGAATCTGTGCATGGGGCAGGGGCGGGCAGCATAGCGGTATGCGGGGCGGTAACCGCCGTCAGCGCCGCGGTAAACCGGCGCCTGATGCATGAAATGGTGATTGCAGGAATCCTGCCCTGTTGCTGTAGCGGCAGCAGGGTCCGCTGCTGCGGCAGTTTGAGCGCTGGACAGGCAGATAGCCGCCGCCAGCGCGGCAGTGCGAAATGTAGCCATGATTCACCCCTTGATTGAGAATAACTGGCGGTATTATAGCGGCAAAATAAGCCAATGACTATATTATGATTTACTTAAACACCGGTGAATTCCAGTGAGTTCTGAGTTTTATCTTCTATCTTGCTGAATCAAAAGTGTCTGTTCGGGAGGAATTTGGAAAAAAACCGCTCTGTCTCTTGAGTGCAAACAGAATAGTTATTAAAGTGGGCGACTTGTTAAACAGCGCTCTCGGGAGTTAAAACGTGTCTGACACCATTCGTATTTGGCCATTTCGGCGTATGCCTCTGTTTAAGGGCTTGCTGGCGAGCGTTGTTTTGCCGGGGGCGGTGCTGCTGGGCGGTTGCGCCCACTATGGCGCCGCCCAGTTTGTTACCGATCCGCCTGGCGCGGAGGTGATTAACCTGCGCGACGACACCACTCTGGGCACCACGCCGGTGAAGGTTTACTGGAAAGAAAGTGACGGCCAGCCCAAGCATGTGACGGTGCAATTCGTCAAGGAAGGCTACCGCGAGCGCATTACCAATATCTGGGTCAACATGATCTACAATTCCAAAGACGAGGCGCTGGCAAATGCCAAGCCGGTCAGGATCACGCTGGAAAAAAAGCAGGGAGATAAATGATGCGCAGAATCTTTCTTTTATGGCTGGCAGGCTCTTTTCTGCTGACCACCGGCTGTACTTCAACCCGCGCCATCAAAATGAAAGTGGGTTCCGAGCCCAATGGCGCGCACGTGGCGTTTCAGCTGAATTCGGAAAAATCCAGCAATGCTGACTGGATCTACCTCGGCAATACGCCGGTAGAGGCGGTGCGTACAATGAATCTGGGTGAGCTGCAATCGGCCAGTTCAGTCAAGCTGAAGGTCATGCGCAGCGGTTATCATGATCGTGTAAAGGAATGGACCGGTCCGGGTTTCTGGCATGAATACAAGGAGAAAGGCGGCATATTCTGGGCGCCGCGTCTGGTGCCGGGCGACAGGCAGTAGACGTTTCCTGCATCGGTAACGATCCTTCAGGGCCTGTTAACATTATTCAAACCATTGCCGCCTGGCGAGCGCCTTGCCCTTGTGCGCTTCGTTGCCTTACTGGTGAAAAAGCTTGACTCATTCCCCCAATATGGAATGCATACGCCGTATCCTGCACATGCACGGCATATACACCGCAGTGATGAATACCGACCAGAAAACGGCCGCCGTGAGCATCGTTCTGGAACAATCGGGCGCTGACAAGGCTATTGTCGCGGCTGAATTGATAGATTGGTGCGGATTTCAGTTCGCGGTGTATGATCCGGCCGATGCGGACAGCCCGGAATTTCAGCAGGTGATGCAATTCGGTGAGCGTTTTTCTGTTTCCCCCGGCGTGTAGCCGGCCGTGATTCGTCTCTATCAGGCGGAAAACCTGCCGCAGGCGCATTTGTT
>QOAV01000003.1 GCA_003972845.1 Gammaproteobacteria bacterium | reverse complement strand
TACCGCGCCGAGTTCATCTACAGCAATCTCATGGTTCAGTCCAATCTGATTCACGGGTCTTATCTGGCTGGCGTCAAGCGGCTGCTTTTTCTCGGCAGCTCCTGCGTATATCCACGCGACTGTCCGCAGCCGATGAAGGAAGAGCATCTATTGACCGGGCCGCTGGAAAAAACCAATGAACCGTATGCCATAGCCAAGATTGCCGGAATACGCATGTGTGATGCCTATAATGACCAGTACGGTACTGACTATGTCTCTGTCATGCCCACCAACCTGTATGGAATAAATGACAATTTCGATCTCGATACCTCCCATGTTATTCCTGCGCTTATACGCAAGTTCCATGAGGCCAAAGTGTCGTCAGCCGAATCTGTGGTGGTCTGGGGTAGCGGCAAACCTCTGCGTGAATTCATGTATGTGGATGATCTCGCCGACGCCTGTGTTTTTATTCTGCAAAAGCAGGGCCTCAGGGACATGGTCAATATCGGTACCGGTCAGGAAGTCTCCATACGCGAACTGGCCGAGCTGGTGGGTGAAGCAGTCGGGTTCGAAGGTGAACTGGTGTTTGACGCAGACAAGCCCGACGGCACCCCGAGAAAACTGCTCGATTGTTCACGCTTGCAGGCGCTTGGCTGGAAACCGAAAATTCAGCTACGGGAAGGTCTGCAACTGGCATACCAGGGGTTTCTTGCGCACCTGGATAAAGAGCGTCAGCACACGGGCAGCTAAAACACGGGTCTCGTCGATGGACCAATCCCGTGCCGAACCAGTTATTGCTGTAGCGGCAGACTGGCAGCCATGAGTCCGGTGCTGAAGTTGATCGTTCCGGAATCAGCCAGTCTGCTATCCACCTTACTGACCGATCCTCGCGCCACGGAAACCTTGCCCGGCTTCTATCGTTACTGCTCGAAAGCGGCCGGGTCGGTTGTGCGAACAGAAGATCCGTATTGCAACGTTGCCAGGCAGTTGGGCCTGATGTTTCATTCTGATGATGCGTTTCCCCACGCCGCCTATTCACGTTACGTGACTGACCGTCAATCGACTGCGGCAGTCTGGCTAAAGCTTTCGCCAGTGCAGTACACCAGCGCCAGTTCCGGCCTGATCCTGCACCAGATTGACCCGAATCAGTTGTCGCAGGAAGAAATCGACCAACTGACTGACTTGCTGCAAACGGTAGCCGTCGAAAGTAAAATCAGCGTCGAAACGAGCGCCGATGGCGCATGGCTCGTCAACGCAGAGCAGCACTCCAGTATTGAAACGATTCCGTTGTATGGCGTGCGTGACAAACCGGTAGCCCTGCATCTGCCAGCGGGACAAGGCGCCACTTTCTGGGCCCGGTGGCTGGCCGAATGTGAAATGATCCTGCATGATCACGTTCTTAACAGGGAGCGTGAAAACCGGGGCCTGCCGCCGGTTTCCGGATTCTGGTTATGGGGAGGAGGGCCACTGCCGGATGCAACCCCGACCGCCCTGCCGGCGCAGCTGCTGACAACCGATCTGGCGCTGCAGGGGATGGCGCTGCGCCACGGCGTTGGGACTGCTGGATTCCATCTGTCGGACATGGATACCAACACAACTCTGGTGGTGGCGGCGGATCTTACTCTCACAGCCAGCCAGCGCAGCGCTGAAGACTTGATGCAATGGCTGACCTGGCTGGATGAAGAATGGCTGCGCCCGGCGCTGCAGATGCTGGCCAGGGGCCGGCTTTCATCCCTGCAACTGATTGATCCGGCCGGTGGCGCAGCCTGGCGTCTGAACCGTATTGATTTGAAAAAATTCTGGCGCACCCGACCCGCCTTTCCGAACCGGATATGAGCACGACACACAGGAAAATCATTGCCCGCCGTGAAGCGACAGACAGCCTCGACATTCCGGATCTTCATCCGATACTGGCGCGTATTTACGCCGCCCGCGGAGTGCTGTCTCCCGAACAGACCGAATATTCGCTGAAAACCCTGCCGGCACCGGGTTTGCTGAAAGACATCGAGCCAGTCTGTGCGCGTCTGGTAAAAGCCATGAGTCAGCAGGAAAGCATCGTGATTGTGGGAGATTACGATGTTGACGGCGCCACCAGCACTGCTCTGGCCATGCGTGCTCTGGACATGTTCGGGTATGACAAGGTGGATTATGTGGTTCCGGATCGTTTCAAATACGGTTACGGATTAACGCCTGCCATCGTCGATCTGGCCAGTCAAAAGTCGCCTGACATTGTTATCACCGTAGACAATGGTATTTCCAGCGTCGACGGCGTGCTGCGCGCCCGTGAGCTGGGCATGGAAGTCATTATTACCGATCACCATCTGCCCGGCGAGCCGCTGCCACGGGGTACCCTGTGCATCAATCCCAATCAGACTGGCGATGAATTTCCGCACAAAAACCTGGCCGGCGTAGGCGTGATTTTCTATGTCATGCTGGCTCTGCGCAAGGCGCTGCGGGAGCAGGGCTGGTTCGCCGAAACAGGGCTGAGCGAACCAAATCTGGCCGAGCTGCTGGATCTGGTGGCCCTGGGCACGGTGGCGGACGTGGTGCCCCTGGATCACTTGAATCGAACCCTGGTGGCGCAGGGTTTAAAGCGTATCAATGCCGGTCATTGCCGTCCCGGCATTCGGGCGTTGCTCGAAGTCGGGCGGCGCACCATGGGCAGGATCGTTCCGGCAGACATGGGTTTCGCAGTGGGTCCGCGGTTGAACGCTGCCGGCCGGCTTGATGACATGTCCACCGGCATCAGCTGTCTGCTGGCGGAGGATCTGCAGCAGGCGCGTGAGCTGGCGGCCATGCTGGACGATTTGAATACACAACGGCGCGAGATCGAACAAACCATGCGCATGGAGGCGGTCAAACTGGCGGACAGGGCGCTGCAAAGCACCCCGCAGGACGACACTCTGATGGGACTGTGCCTGTATGATGAAACCTGGCACGAAGGCGTAGTCGGCATAGTCGCCCAGCGCATGAGGGAGCGTAGCGGCCGCCCGGTGATCGCCTTTGCCCGCGCCGAAAACGGTCTGCTGAAAGGCTCGGCGCGGTCCATACCGGCCCTGCATGTGCGCGACCTGCTGGAAACCATTGCCACCCGCCAGCCCGGACTGCTGGTAAAATTCGGCGGCCACGCCATGGCTGCCGGCGTGACCCTGCAGGCGGAGCATCTGCAACAGTTCGAGCAGGCCTGGAGTGGAACACTGCGGCAATTCCTGTCGGAGAGTGACCTGACCCACAGGGTGCTCAGCGATGGCGAACTGGACAGTGAAGCGCTGAATCTGGAATTCGCCGAGCTGCTGCGCCGTTCCGGCCCCTGGGGTTCGCATTTTGAAGAGCCGGTTTTTGATGGCGTGTTTCGCGTCGTTCAGCGTAAAATCGTCGGTCAGAATCATTTGAAACTGGTACTGTCTCCCGCAGGGCATGATGCAGCCGGGAGCGAGCGGCTGATTGACGCCATCTGTTTCAATGTGGAAGAGCAGATGCGGGAGAACTGCCCGCAATGGCTGCGCCTGGCCTATCGTCTGGATGTTAACGAATATCGCGGTCGGCGCAGTGCGCAAATGGTGATAGAACATATGGAGCCGTACCATGCAGACAATTGAACAATGCGTCGGAAATACGCCTCTGGTGCGGTTGACGGGCATCAATCCGTCGCCCGCCAATATCCTTGCCGCCAAGCTGGAAGGCAACAATCCGGCCGGCTCCGTGAAAGACCGGCCCGCGCTGCACATGATCCGCAAATCCGAGCAGCGGGGCGAAATCAGCCCCGGCGATGTGCTGATCGAGGCGACCAGCGGCAACACCGGCATCGCCCTGGCCATGGCTGCTGCAATAATGGGCTACAAGATGACGCTGATCATGCCGGAAAACATGAGCATCGAGCGCCGCGCTTCCATGCGCGCCTATGGCGCACAGATCATCCTGGTGTCAGAAGAGCAGGGCATGGAAGGCGCTCGCGATCTGGCTGAAAGCATGGAAAAACAGGGCGAGGGCAAACTGCTGGACCAGTTTTCCAACCCCGACAATCCGGAATCCCATTATCTGACCACCGGACCTGAAATCTGGCAACAGACCGATGGCAAAATCACTCATCTGGTCAGTTCCATGGGAACCACCGGCACCATCATGGGTTTATCGCGCTATTTCAACGAAAAGAACCCGGATATCCAGATCATTGGCGTACAGCCCGGTGAGGGCGCGTCCATTCCCGGCATACGCCGTTGGCCACAGGAATATCTGCCGAAAATCTACGACGCCAGCAAGGTTGATCGTATTATCGACGTTGATCAGGAATCGGCGGAGCAGATGACGCGGCGGCTGGCCAGCGAGGAGGGCATTTTCTGTGGTATTTCTTCCGGCGGAGCCATGGCGGTGGCTGCCGGGCTGTCGCAGGAACTGGAGAATGCAGTCATTGTCAGCATCATCTGTGACCGCGGCGATCGCTATCTGTCCACCGGCGTGTTTCCGGCGTAATCCCATTGGCCAGAAGACGCAAGCAGATACCGCTGCGGGAAGCGCTGATCGACTCGCTCAACCACGACGGTTCCGGCGTCGCCCGCGTGGATGGCAAAGTGGCGACCACGGCTGAAATCAAGTGCGCCGCTGTGGAAATGAATAAATAAACATTGCATGAGTCAGGTTCATCCCACAGCCATCATTGATCCCAAAGCCAAGATTGCGGATGATGTGGAAATATCGCCCTATGCAGTCATCGGCGCTGATGTCGAGATTGACAGCGGCACCTGGATTGGCCCGCATGCGGTGATTCAGGGGCCGACCACTATCGGCAAGGAAAACCGCATTTATCAGTTTGCTTCGGTGGGCGAAGCGCCTCAGGATAAAAAATACCAGG
>QOAV01000103.1 GCA_003972845.1 Gammaproteobacteria bacterium | reverse complement strand
TGCCGGTATTTGCTATTATTGATATGTCCGCATATAGTTCTGTCTGAATGGTCTGTGTCGGACAAATAATAATAGTCCAATAAAGGAGGCGCGCATGACCGATCATATCGATCCCATTATCCTGAATTTTCTTTACGTGTTGTTTGGCGGCATACTGACGCTGGGTTTCATGCGTACCGGCTGCAAACTGCTTTCCCATCTCATGGATTTCAACATTCAGGAACAACTGAAAGATGGCAACATCGCCGTCGGCCTGGTCATCATGGGCATGTTCATCGGCATCGGCACGGCCCTGGGCCTGGTTATCGGCCTCGGTTTGAACTGACTCCCCCGCTCATGCCATGCGCAAATCCGGCCACGTCCTGCAACTGATCCTGTTCCTGCTGTTTCCCGCAGTCGGCCTGGCGTCGGTGAAATATCTGACCGTCTGGGACAAGCACTGGACAAGCAAGTACGACAGCCATTTCCGCAAATACGCCAAGCGCTATTTTGGCCCGCAGTTCAACTGGCACTGGTTCAAGGCTCAGGGCATCGCCGAATCCAGTCTGAAGCCCGATGCCAAAAGCCGAGCCGGCGCGGCGGGCATCATGCAGATACTGCCGTCCACGTTTAAATACATCCGCAAACGCCACCCCCATTTCGTTGATGTCAAAACCCCGCGCTGGAATATAGCGGCGGGGATCTACTACGACAAACTGATCTATGGCAAATGGAAGAAAAAGAACATCCCTGCATCCGAACGGCTGAATTTTTCTTTCGGCAGTTACAACGCCGGTTATGGGCGAATACTGAAGGCCTGGAAAAAAGCCAGGAAAAAATACGGCAAAGTCAGCAAATGGAAACAGGTAGCGCCGCTGGCGCCGAAACCGGCAAGGGTGTATGTGAAAAAGATCAGGAAACTGATGGGACTTGACGTTAGCGCTCTTTCAGCTCCATCCTGTTGCCCGAGCGCTGCATTTCCACGTGTTGCAATGCTGACATGCCCAGCAGGGGCGTATCCGGATCAGGGCCTTCCAGCACTCCCGCGTCAATATTGTCCAGCCGCATCCCGCCTATCTCCACCGTTTTCAGGCGGATCGAATACATAGGTTTGGTTCCGCCGGCGGTACTGGCCAGGCCGAAGGTGCCATTTTTCCGGTAGTCTATACCCAGACGCCTTGCCAACGCCGAGTTCATGGCCACCGTGTTGGCGCCGGTATCCACCAGAAAACGCACCGGGCGACCATTGATTTTTCCGCTGGTATGAAAGAAACCCATGTCATCGGCATACAGCACCAATCGCTTTTTACTGCGCGGATGACGCGGCATGGACATGACCCCCAGCGCAATGACTTCCTCTCCGCGAGCAGTTTTTATAGTGATCTGATCCGGGCCGACTTTTGTCAGGGTGATCCCTTCCGCCGTGCTGTCGCCCACGGACATGACGCGCCGGTCGCCATCAATCATCAGGATTGCCTTGTTCTCGAACAGGGCTACGATCTGGATATCCGATCCGTCGGCCCGCGATTCGCCTGCCAGCACAGCCAGAATGGCCAGCATCGGTAGAATAACTCGTTTTGCTTTCATCGCCCTTTACTCAGAACATCTCTTTCCCTCACTATAGACGATAATCCCGTTTTATCAGGAGCGACCCATGCGTATCGGTATCGACCTTGGCGGCACCAAAACCGAAGCCATCGTCATGGACCACGATGGCGCTATCATCGCCCGCGAACGTCAGCCCACGCCGCAAGCCGACGGCTATGATGCAGTGCTTGGAAATATCACCGCATTGGTTGCGGAACTGGAAACCAGGATGAACCAACGTTGTTCTGTCGGCATCGGCACGCCCGGCTCGTTGTCCGCCAGCACCGGCTTGCTGAAAAATTCCAACACTGTCTGCCTGAACGGCAAACCGCTGAAAACCGACCTGGAATCGCGACTGCGGCGCTGCATCCGGGTGGAGAACGACGCCAACTGTTTTGCGCTCAGCGAGGCGCTCGACGGCGCCGGCCAGGGCCATGACTGCGTGTTCGGCGTCATCATGGGCACCGGCGTAGGCGGCGGCATTGTTTTCCACCAGCAACTTCATTCCGGCGCGCAGCATATCGCCGGCGAATGGGGCCATAACCCGTTGATTCCCGACGGCCCGCCCTGCTATTGCGGACGTCGCGGCTGCGTGGAAACGCTGATCTCCGGACCCGGCGTAGTCGCAGACTACCGCGCACTGGGCGGTGAACACAGCAACGACCTGCCCGATATTGTCGACGCAGCAAAAAACGGCGACGCTATTGCAACAGCCGCCCTGAACAACCTGTACCTCCACTTCGGCCGCGCCATCGCCAGCGTCATCAATCTGCTCGACCCCGACATCATTGTACTGGGCGGTGGTTTGTCAAACATTCCCGGCCTGTACACAGCCGGCGCGGAACAGGCAAAAAAGCATGTATTCAATGACGAATACCGCAGCACCATTGTTGCCAATAAAAATGGCGACAGCGCGGGCGTACGTGGCGCGGCGCAGTTGTGGCCCGCCGCCACAGACTGATAAACTCGCGCTCCCCTGAACCGTATCCGAGACATCACATGCGCACTTCCCGCTTTTTGCTCGCCACGCTGAAAGAAGTACCGGCCGACGCCGAAATCGTCAGTCATCAGCTCATGCTGCGCGCCGGCATGATCCGCCGCGTCGCCGCCGGCATTTACGACTGGTTGCCGCTGGGGCTGCGGGTGCTGCGCAAGGTGGAAGGCATCATACGCGATGAAATGGACGCCGCGGGCGCGCAGGAAATACTCATGCCCGCCACCCAACCGGCTGAACTGTGGCAGGAATCCGGCCGCTGGGAGCAATACGGCCCGGAACTGCTGCGCTTTAGCGACCGCCATAACCGCGAATACTGCTTCGGTCCCACCCATGAAGAAGTGGTCACCGACCTAGTGCGCCGGGAAATTCGCAGCTACAAGCAACTGCCCATGAACCTGTATCAGATACAGACCAAGTTCCGCGACGAAATCCGTCCGCGCTTTGGCGTCATGCGCTCGCGCGAATTCATCATGAAAGATGCCTATTCCTTCCACGAAAACACCGAATCATTACAACAGACCTACGACCGGATGTTCGACGCCTATACCAGCATTTTCCAGCGCCTCGGCCTGGAATTTCGCCCTGTAGACGCTGACACCGGTTCCATCGGCGGCAGCACCTCGCACGAGTTCCATGTGCTGGCCGATTCCGGCGAGGACGCCATCGCCATCTGCGAAGCCTGCGGCTACGCCGCCAATGTGGAAAAAACGCCCGCCCTGCCGCCGCTGGGCCGCCGCGCCGAACCCACGGCGGAAATGAGCGCGGTGGAAACGCCGGGCAAACACAGCATTACGGAAGTCAGTGAATTCCTTGATGTGCCGCCGGAAAAAATCGTCAAGACCCTGCTGGTGCGCGGCACCGGCGGCGTGGTTGCCCTGCTGGTACGCGGCGATCACGAACTGAACATCGTCAAGGCAGAAAAACAGGCCCATGTGGCCAAACCGTTTGAGTTCATCAGCGACCAGGAAGTGGAAGCGGAAACCGGCGTCAAACCCGGTTCGCTCGGCCCGGTGGGCCTGAGCCTGCCCATCCTGGCCGACGAATCCGTGGCGCGCATGTCCGACTTTGTCTGCGGCGCCAACGCCAACGGCAAACATCTGGTCAATGTCAACTGGGGCCGCGACCTGCCCGAGCCGGAAGTGGTGGACATCCGCAATGTGGTGGAAGGCGACCCCTGCCCGGAATGCGACCAGCCGCTGGTGATCAGGCGCGGCATCGAAGTCGGCCATATCTTCCAGCTCGGCACCAAATACAGCGAAGCCATGAACGCCACCGTACTCAATGCCGCCGGCCAGTCCGTAGTCATGCCCATGGGCTGCTATGGCATCGGCGTCTCGCGCATCGTCGCCGCCGCCATCGAGCAGAATAATGATGAAAATGGCATCATCTGGCCCGCCGCCCTGGCGCCATTCCAGCTTGGCGTCATCACCATCGGCCTGAACAAGTCCGAAGCCGTGGCCGCCTATGTGGACGAACTGGAGTCAGAATTGCAGAATGCCGGCATCGAAGTATTGATCGACGACCGTAACGAACGCCCCGGCGTCATGTTCGCCAATATGGATCTGATCGGCCTGCCCTACCAGCTGGTCGTCGGCGACCGCGGTCTGAAGTCAGGCATGCTGGAATTCAAGGATCGAAAAACCGGCGAGAAATCGGAAGTGGCGGTGGGTCAGGTGGTTGAAAAAATTATTGAAGCAGCCAGCAACCGGTGACTGGCGTCTGCGGCGCAGCGTCTTTTTCCGATTCACCATTCGCTGGCAACCACCCGAAATCCCTCCCCCGGAACGTCGCCACTCCACGCTTGCACCGCCAGCGCTGTGACACGGGCAAACGCCGGACCCTTGCGCAGCCAGGACTCGAACCGCTCCAGCATTTCCGCATCGCCGCAAGCGACGGCTTCCACACGGCCATCAGGCAGGTTTCTTACCCACCCATCCAGACCCAGACGTTCGCCTTCGGCTTGCGCGGAAGCGCGGTAGAACACGCCCTGCACGCGACCGGAAACAAGATAATGGCGACAATCGGCTGATGTCATTGGCGTTCCAGAATAATCAGCACCCGCGGTGAAAATTCGCTGGCGACATACTCTCCCGGCTCCACCCGGCGCTCCCTGATGACACCATCGAAAGGCGCCTTCAGCACTGATTTATCGAATGTATATCCGGCGCGTAGCCAGGCCAGTCTTTTTTGCTGATACTCGGCTTCGGCGCGCTGGTAATCCAGCCTGGCCTTTTGCAGGTCCACCGTGGACAGCAAGGTGCGATCATACAGTTCCTGCGCACGATCCAGCTCACGCCTGGC
>QOAV01000036.1 GCA_003972845.1 Gammaproteobacteria bacterium | reverse complement strand
CGGGCCAGGCCGGCCGGTAGTGGCGATATGAAACGCCTTCTTGATGGTTTCCGCGATTTTCTCCACATCCTTGACCAGATAGCTGTGCTTCACCACCGGACGCGTTACGCCCACCGCGTCCACTTCCTGAAAAGCATCGTCGCCGATCAGGGTGGAAGCCACCTGCCCGGTGATCACTACCAGAGGAATGGAGTCCATGTAGGCCGTGGCGATGCCGGTCAGGGTATTGGTGGCGCCGGGCCCGGAAGTCACCAGCACCACGCCGGGCTTGCCGGTGGAACGCGAATACCCGTCCGCCGCATGGGTCGCACCCTGCTCGTGGCGCACCAAAATATGCTTGATCTGCTCCTGCTTGTGCAGGGCGTCATAAATATGCAATGCCGCGCCGCCGGGATATCCGAAAATGTGCTCAACGCCTTCATCAATGAGGCTTTGAATCACTATTTCTGCGCCAGTGAGTTCGCCAGTCAATTCCAAGATCATTCCTCTGTCAGTAACCGGCCGCAGCATGCGCCGGTCAACCCGTCATCATCCCCCAATCTTCAAGGGGAACGCGCGATTGTATATCAGCCCTTTCTGATTGAACATAGTCCGAAGCGGGATATTGAGGCTGAAGGTATCGGGCGACTTCAGTCGCCCGCAGCAGTTTCGTCAAGCCAACCTCTCGCGCGGGGCGCACGTGTCGCCACCAGCCAGCCCCCGCTCAATATAATCCGCTGCAATATCCGGCTCACTCACCGGCATATCGAACCAGAACTGCATGGGCTGTTCAAAACCGATACCGTGCATGTAGTTGTAAAGTGCCTTGTTCAGGCCCTTGCCCAGCGCCTCGCGATCCGCGCCCGCCGGATCGTCGAAGTCCACGTCGTTGCTGGCGAAACGTATCTCCGGCAACGGCCGCAAGGTCACTCCGAACGCATCCGGGTTCAAGCCCACCGGGCTGTGAATGGTGGCGGCAAAGCGATGCCAGTAAGCCGAATGAATACAGCCGTTTTGCATCAACTGCCGCACCCGCTCCAGCGAATCCACCGTTTCCTGTGTTGTCTGCGTTGGAAATCCGTACATCAGATAGGCATGAACCAGTATGCCCGCATCGGCGAAGCTTTTGGTGATGCGCGCCACCTGCTCCACCGTCACACCCTTCTTCATTTTTTTCAGCAGGCGATCCGACGCCGCTTCCAGCCCGCCACTGACCGCAACGCAACCGGAATCCGCCAGTAACCGACAGCGTTCCGGTGTAAAGGTCTTTTCAAAACGAATATTGCCCCACCAGGTGATAACAATATTTTTCTCGATCAAGCGCCGCGCCAGTGCAAACAACACCTTCGGCGGCGCGGCCTCGTCGACAAAATGAAACCCGGTGAGGCCGGTCTCGGCAATGAGTTTTTCGATGCGCTGCACAATCAGGTCAGCGCCCGCCTCGTCGTAGCGGCCGATATAATCCAGGCTCAGATCGCAGAAAGTGCAATGGGACCAGTAACAGCCATGGGCGATGGTCAGCTTCAACCAGCAGCCATCACTCCAGATGCGATGCATGGGGTTGAGCATTTCACACAACGACAAATAACAATCCAGCGACAGCCCGTCGTAGCTGGGCGCGCCAATGTCGCGATGCGGAAAATCATGCAGCGCCGGGTTGTCGGCATAAACTACCTCGCCAGCGGCCAGGTAACGTGTGCGAAACAGCTCCGACTGTGGTCGCTTGCCCTGCAAATGTTCCAGCAGGGTCAACAGAGGCCGCTCGCCGTCGTCATAGCAGATGTAATCAAAAAACCGGAACACGCGCTCATCCTTCAGCGATCGCAGCTCGGTATTGACAAAACCGCCACCGAGAACAAGCGGCATATCAGGCCGCGCCTCCCTGCAAACCCGCGCCGCCTGCAAAGCCCCCAGCATATTGCCGGGAAATGGTACGCTGATGCCCACCACATCCGGCTGTTCCTCCTCCAGATAGCGCCCCACAAACGCGCTGATGCGCTCGCCGGTAAAAGTCGGCGCGCCTATGGCGATATCGTGCAAGCCGTCAAACGACGGATTCGATGCTGCCAGCCGCTCGCCATAGCGGGAAATTTCAAAATACGGATCGACCCCGGTCTGAATCACATCGGCCAGATCGTCAATGAACAGCGTCGCCAGATACTTCGCTTTGTCCTGCGTACCCATCTCGCCAAACGCCCAGGCCATCATGTCCCCCGCTGCCTCCGCCATGCTTTCCAGCGCATCAAAACGCGGCCCCTCGGGCAAAAAACGGCGCGTGGCGATACGCAAGGCCAGGCTGGGGTCTTTTCCCTGCAAAAAACGCACTGCCGGCTCGACACAACGTCGATAATCATCGAATCGGGCGAGAAAATGGAAAATCACCTCGGGCAGCTCATCGTCCTCGAAATCAGAGTAGTTTTCCTCCACCCGCCCGCGTATTTCGTCCAGGCCGTCGCGGGTGAGCATGGAAAGGAAAACGTCGATGGCGAGATCGCGCTGGGTTGCCTCGTAACCCTGCTCTCGCAGGAAGCCGGTCAGGTAGGCCGTAGCAGGGTAAGGGGTGTTGAGCTGGGTCATTGGGGGAGTTAGAAGGAGGATTTTCATGGTTTGGATTATAGCGTATTGGACCCAGCTCTTTGGCGGAGTGGCGCAACGGAAGGTTTCGTTGCTGCTATCGCGGTGGCATCAAAACCCAAACCCAAATGGCTAAAAAAAGGACTAAAACGAAACGAGCCGTTCCAGGGAAAGTCTGAATAAGTCCGGCAAGAAACGGGCTGAGGAGAAAGTGTTCCGATCTGTTCGGCGCATCCGTGCGCCTCACTCTTGGGGGCTGAAGCGAAAAACCGCTGCCGGCGGATTTTTGCCGTGAAGTGAGCGGTGAGTCGTTCTACTGCGACGAGCTTCACGGTGAATCGGGGCGCTTTTGGTCAGCCTGAACTTGTGATGATTTATTCAGTGCTTCCCTGGGGCCTGTTCTAGGGAACCTCTGATTAACTCTGGCAAGAATCAGGTTGAGATAAAAGTGTTCCGATTTGTCGCGAAATGAGTCGTAATAGTCGCTCTATTGCGGCGAACTTCGCGGCGAATCGGGGCGCTTTTAGCCAGCGTGAACTTGTCATGACTTATTCAGAGGTTCCCTAGTTCAACGCCGGGCTGGTCCGTATCAGATCCACCAGCCTTTGCCGCGCTATCTGGATCTTGTCTTCGTCGTCCGAGGTGTTGATGAAAGCCTGGTAATCCTGTCTGGCGCTGTCAAAGCATTCAAGACGCTCCAGCAGCCGCGCGCGATCGAAAACTTCGGCCGGGTCGCTGACGCCAATGTCCAGGATCAGATTCTGCACCGACAAGGCTTTTTCCCACTGGGAATTGGCGCGGTAAATGCCTTTCAGGTTATTCAGCAGACGCGCCAGTATTTCTTTCTTGGGCGTGGCGTCAAGCAGATGGGGCGCATATTCCAGACCCGGAAAATCTTCGCCCAGCGCTTCGTGCAGGCGCCGATCCAGCTCCTCCAGACTGAGTGACTGGCCGCCGTGAAAAGGATCGAGCACGACTTCGCCGTCATCAATGGCGTATTTGACCAGGAAATGGCCGGGGAAACCGAGACCTTCCACAGACAGGCCCAGTCGCCGCGCCAGTTCGATATAAACCACCGACAGGGTGATGGGAATGCCCAGCTTGCGGTCCAGTACATCATTCAGATAGCTGTTGCGCGGGTCGTAGTATTCATTCCAGTTGCCGGTCATGCCAGTGAAGCTGAAAAAGGTTTCGTTGATGGCCAGGGCAATGTCGTTGGGCGTGGGATTATCGCCCAGGCGATGGCGCACCATGTCCGCCATCTGGTCCAGCTTGCGCAGATAATTATCGACATTCAGCTCGGGATATTCTTCCTTTGCCACCAGCAATGCCGCTTCTGCCAGATCGAATTCCGAATCCTGGGATTCGATCAAACTGGTAAAACGTATTTTGGTTTTCTTGTCCATAGTCACCTGCCCGGTTCACCTTTCTGGTCAAATGCTAAAACGGTATATCGTCGTCGAAGTCGGACGGGCCGGATGGCGCGTCGTCCTGCTTCTGGGCCGAAGCTGACGATGACTGCTTGTCAAACGCGCCGCCGCCACTCTGGTTCTGATTACTCTGGCTCTGGTTGCTTTGGCCCTGATTCTGATACTGACCACCGCCAGCACGCCCGCCCAGCATCTGCATTTCATTCGCCACTATCTCAGTGGTGTAACGGTCATTACCGCTATTGTCCTGCCATTTGCGGGTCTGCAGCTTTCCCTCGATATAAACTTGCGAGCCTTTTTTCAGGTACTCACCGGCAATTTCGGCCAGTTTGCGGAACATCACCACCCGGTGCCATTCGGTCTTGTCCTGGCGCTCGCCGGTCTGCTTGTCGTTCCACGACTCGGTGGTGGCGATTGTCATATTGGTTACCGCGTTTCCGTTGGGCATATACCGCACTTCGGGATCCTGTCCCAGATTGCCCACCAGAATTACTTTGTTTACACCTCTGGCCATCTTCCTTCTCCTGTTTTCAATGTATGTCTGTTTTTTCCCGTATTCAAGGCTTTTCCGGAGAAAATTCCTGCAACTGGCTCTCGTCAAAGACTTTTTTATCGACTTTCAGATAAGCCACTCCATCATCCAGCACCACGACCGCTTCCGCCACACCGGGTATTTTCATCAATTTTCCGGCCAGCTTCTGCGCTTCCTGTTCATTGCCCACACTGACCCGAAGCAAGTGGCTTTGCAAAAACTCGGGCGTGGGCGAAGTCCATGCCAGCACCAGCCAGGCGCTGAGCAACACGGCGCTCATCAGAAATACCGAGCTCAGCCCGAAACGCCCCACCAGCCAGCCGCCCAGCGCGCCGCCGACAAAAGCGCCGAAAAACTG
>QOAV01000097.1 GCA_003972845.1 Gammaproteobacteria bacterium | reverse complement strand
CGCCGGGATCTACGACCCGCCGCGGCCGGATGTGGCACTGATCGAATGTGTGGAAGGTTCCACTGTTGCCGCTGTTTTCACTAAAAACCGTTTCAGCGCTGCGCCGGTGCAGTTGTCAAAGCTGCACCTGGCAGATGCGATGCCACGGTACTTTCTCATCAACGCCGGCAACGCAAACGCGGGAACCGGAGAAGCCGGATTGGCGGATGCCGAGCTTTGCTGCGAATTTGTGGCGCGTGAAACCGGCGTCAATTCGCACGAAGTCCTGCCTTTCTCCACGGGTGTTATCGGCCAGCGCCTGCCGGTGGACAGGTTCGACAAGGCTATGCCTGAACTGGTCGGCGCTCTGGCGGAAGATGGCTGGGAAGATGCGGCGCGGGCGATACTGACCACCGACCTGGTGAGCAAAATCAGCTCCCGTCAGATCCAGTTGCATGGCGAAACCATCACCATCAGCGGTATCTGCAAAGGCTCCGGCATGATCCGGCCGAACATGGCGACCATGCTGGCTTTTATCGCCACCGACGTGAAAATGGACCGCGACCTGTTGCAGGCCAGTCTGCAATCAGCGGCGGACGTTTCCCTCAACAAGGTCACTGTCGACGGCGATACTTCGACCAATGATTCCTGTGTGCTGATGGCCACCGGCGAGAGCGGCGTAAGCGTGGCGCAAGCCGGTGATCTCGGTGCTTTTGATCAGGCGCTGAGAGAAGTGATGATCGAACTGGCGCAGGCCATCGCCCGGGATGGCGAGGGCGCGACCAAATTCATCACCGTGGATGTATCGGGCGCGGATTCGGCACCGGATGCCGAGGCGGTGGCTTATACGGTGGCTGAATCGCCGCTGGTGAAAATAGCCTGTTTTGCATCTGATCCTAACTGGGGCCGGATTCTGGCGGCAGTGGGGCGCGCGCCGGTTTCCGGGCTGGATATTGCCGCTGTCAGCATCTGGCTGAACGACGTGCAGGTCATCGCTGCGGGCGAGCCGGCGCCGGACTATACGGAAGAAGCCGGCGCCAAAGCCATGTCAGCTACGGATATCGACATTCGTATCCGGCTCGGCGACGGGCCGGGTGCAACCCGGGTCTGGACCTGCGATTATTCCTACGATTACATCAGGATCAACGCGGAGTACCGCAGCTGAGCGGGCATCACCGCATCCCGGTGGCTGCCGGCGTCATTCAGCATCCGCTGGACGACAGGATCTTTATCGCCAAACGTCTCGACGGCACGCCCTACGAAGGCTACTGGGAGTATCCCGGCGGCAAGATCGAACCCGGAGAAACCGCGCTTCAGGCCCTGCGCCGGGAATTGCAGGAAGAATGCGGCATCGAAATACAGTCCGCGCGGCCGCTGATCCGGGTCTCGCATGACTATCCTGATCGCTCGGTGGAGCTGAATGTGTTTCTGGTGACTGATTACTCCGGCGTGCCCCATGGCCGTGAAGGTCAGGAAACAGCCTGGATGAAACGCGGCGAGTTACGCGATATTCATTTTCTCGACGGCAACCGGCCCATTACCAACGCTGTCCTGCTCGACGACCGCTACGCCATCACCAATACGCGCGTATATTCGCATGACACCATGCTGAACAGGATTGCGCAGACCCGGGGACCCCGGTTGATCCAGGTTCGGGACAAGCATTTGACCGATGCCGCCTATCTGGACTGGGCCAGAGCGGTAGTGGCGGCTGCGGAATCTTCGGGTAAACAGGTGTTGATCAATCGTGGTCTGGAGAACCTGTCCGGCTGGCTGCAACAGACCGGCGCGCACGGAGCACATCTGGACAGCGCCGGTCTGATGGCTGTTCACCAGCGCCCTGTGGCGGACGATGTTTGGTTATCGGCGTCGTGCCACAACGCGCAAGAAATCCTTCAGGCCGGAAATATTGGCGTGGATTTCGCAGTGGTATCGCCAGTGCAGAAAACCGGAACACATCCCGATGCAGTCCCCATTGGCTGGGAGGCTTTCGCTTGCCTGTGCGATCTGGCGTCGTTTCCGGTTTTTGCTCTTGGCGGACTCGGCGAAGCGGACCGGCGGCAAGCCTGGGAGCACGGCGGCCAGGGTGTGGCCATGATCAGCGGTGCCTGGCGGAATTGACAGTATATTCCTGTTAACCCGGCAGCATCAACTCGTCCATATTTTTATCAGTAGATAACTGCCGTCTTGCTATGGCGCACCGTTGTGGCTTTGGGCCAGCTGCCGGTACAGCAGATCCAGTTCTTTCACTTTTCTGGCCAGATCATTCAATGAGCCGTCATTGGCAATGATGTCGTCTGCTCGCGCGGCGCGGTCATCATCGGTGGCCTGTGAACGGATGATGGCGCGGACGGCGTCGCTGTCGATGCGGTCGCGTTTTCTGACCCTGTCCACGCGCTGATCCTGTGGCGACTCGACCACCAGCACGCGGTCGGTTTCTATGCCGTGGCCGGATTCCACCAGCAGCGGAATTTCGATGATCAGATAGGGCGCGTGAATGGTTTCGGTTTGCCGGTGCAAATGATCGCGTATGGCCGGGTGCATGATGGCTTCGAGCCTGCGGCGGGCGTCTGCATCGGCGAACACCATTTCACGCATGGCTTGACGATCCAGCTCGCCGGTTTCCGTCATGACCCGGGAGCCGAAGGCTTCGCGGATGCGTTGCAGCAGCGGAGAGCCGGGCCGGACAACAGCACGCGCCGATTCGTCAGCGGAAAGTACCGGTGCGCCGTGCTCTGCAAACAGCCTCGCCACGCTGGTCTTGCCCGAACCAATGCCGCCGGTCAGCCCAATATGCAGTGTTTTTCGGGGACGTGCCGTTATGCGCCCATACCCGTCAGTTTGTTGTAAAACGCCGTGATCTCATGTCCCCAGACAAAGGCCAGCCAGCCTGCGCCAGCGAGAAACGGCCCGAACGGTATGGCCTGGCCACGATCTGAACGCCGGAAAATCATCATGAATACGCCGATGACGGCGCCGACCACGGAAGACAACAGTATGATCATCGGTATGGCCTGCCACCCCATCCACGCGCCCAGGGCGGCGAGCAGCTTGAAATCGCCGTAACCCATGCCTTCCTTGCCCGTGACCAGCTTGAACAAATGGAATATCAGCCAGAGCAGGAGATAGCCCACGGCGGCGCCGATGACCGCATCGCGCAGGGGAGCGAATGTGTAATCGATATTGACCAGCAGGCCGCCCCAGAGCAGGGGCAGGCTCAGATTGTCGGGAATCAGCTGGGTATCGAGATCAATAAAAGCAATGGCGACCAGCATCCAGGTGAACAGCAGGCCATAAACTGTCGCCAGCGTGACGCCGAATTTCCAGGCAACCATGCCGGACAGGAGCGCTGTGAAAATCTCGACCGCCGGATACCGCAAACTGATGCCCGCGCCGCAGGCCGAGCACTGGCCGCCCAGCAGCACAAAGCTGAGCAGCGGAATGTTTTCGTAGAACCGGATATGATGACCGCAGGATGGGCAGTGGGAAGGCTCGACGATCAGTCCCGGCGGCGGGTTCTCTCCCGCATCCGCCGGGTGGCCGAGCAATTCCCGGCATTCTCTGGCCCAGTGATAATTCAGTCTGCGCGGCAGACGAAAAATGACCACGTTGAGAAAGCTGCCAACCAGCAGCCCGATCACAAACACCGAGCCGATAAACCAGCCCGGCGAGTTGGTGAAAAATTCAATATAGGACATGCGCGGAATTTAGCACAGATCAACCCGTATCAGCGACCGGCGCCCTTTTGTTAGGAGAGTATTAAACGGCAGCAGCCATCTTGAATATGGGCAGGTACATGGCAACAACCAGAGTGCCGATCATACCGCCCAGGAAAACAATAATGAAAGGTTCTATGAGGCTGCTCAAAGCCTCCACCGCATCGTCGACTTCGCCTTCGTAGAAGTCGGCAACTTTCTCCAGCATGTTTTCCAGTTCGCCAGTTTCTTCGCCGGTTCCCACCATTTGCAATACCATGCTGGGAAACAACTTGGTGCTTTCCATGGCGACTACCAGTTGCTGGCCGGAAGTGACCTGCTTCTGTATTTCCTTGGTGGCGTTGGCATAAACAGCGTTGCCGGTGGCGCCGGATACGGCTTCCAGGGCGTCGATAATGGGCACGCCGGCGCCAAACATGGTGCCCAGTGTACGGCAGAATCGCGCCACTGCGGCCTTTTGTAACAACTCGCCCAGGACCGGAAGTTTAAGCAGTACTCCATCGAACTTGTGTCGAACACCTGCTGATTTCTTGTAAGCCTTGCCGATCAGGTAAATGGAGCCAAAGAAAACCAGAAACATAATTCCCCAATATTTCTGGAAAAATTCCGACATGTTCACCACGGCGCGCGTCAAAGCGGGCAGGTCAGCGCCGAAATCCTGAAACAGATCCTCAAATGCGGGGATGACGAATATCATCAATATGGCTGTGACGATAAAGGAAACCACAATGACGGCTGCGGGATAGAACATGGCCGAGCGTACCTTGCTCTTGATCGCCTCCAGTTTTTCCTTGTACACGGCGATCTTGTCCAGCAGGGTATCCAGCGTGCCCGAGCGTTCACCGGCGCCGACCAGGCTGACAAACAGCTCATCGAAGTGATCAGGGTGTTTGGCCATGGCGTCGCTTAAATTGTTGCCTGCTTCCACGTCCTGACGGATTTGTGTCAGCAGTTCCCGCATGGCGGGGTTGTTGTGCGCGCGCGACATGGAGTTGATGGCCGATGCCACCGGTATGCCCGCCGAAATCATGGTGGACAGCTGGCGGGAAAAAATGGAAATATCCTTGGTCTTGATTTTTGACTTGAACTGAAACAGCGGCTTCGGCTGCTTACGGACTTTTTCCGGCTGCACTCCCTGACGCCGCAGCAGCGCCTTGACATAGGCGGGATTCGGCGCATCCT
>QOAV01000182.1 GCA_003972845.1 Gammaproteobacteria bacterium | reverse complement strand
CGCATAGCGCGAGCCGTACGCCTGCAGATTAATTTCGTATTGCGTTGGTCCGCCTTGATCTACCCAGCGATCGGCAGCCCAGGAGACAAAGCGCTCGGGAGCATACGAGTCGGGGCCGAAACGGCGTAAATCCCGGTACTCTCCCTGCGGCAAAGCTCTTTGCGCCCCGCAGCCCCTTTCCCAGCCGTCGGCCTGGGCGAACGACGCGCCGCACACGAGAGCCACGGAAACAACGCCCACCCAGTTTTTTATTGTAAAATTCATATCTGTCCCACCTTCCATGCGAATCATTATATTATTACTTAATAATATTGTAAACATAAAGGGTAAGAAAAATGCAATCTATCGATAACCCGCTGCTTTCCTCTTCAGGCCCACTGGTCGGTCGGGGCTGAAAAAACACCAAACCCTGTTGCCACAGCATGAATAGATCGATCATTGATTCAGCAGCGTAAACGGCATGATCTGCGAATGCGATGTAGCATGCAGCGAATCAATAGTTACCGAAATCAGCTAAGGAATGGTCGTCAGCGACGTCTTAGCCACCACTGTTCCGCCTGCCTGCGCGACCAGCCAGGCTCGTTATAATTGTAGTACCCATAATACGGGCGGGGTGTGTATGGGTCAAAATAAGGATCGTAACGTGGTACCGGCATGCCGTAGTCACGCCCGTCCCCCCCCGGGCGAGCATCATACCGTGGGACATCCTGCTCCACTTTTTCGGGTACCTGGCAACTATAACGGCTGACGCTGGCCGGGGAGCTGTAATCCGGTTCTTTCCCGTAGCCCCTGTCCGTATTCTGGCGCTGTTCGTCTTTTTCTCCGGCGCCCTGATCCGCCAGCTCGCCAAAAGTAAGCGCATGGGCGGAGGGCGCCGCCAGTAAGATCAGTGACAGTTGGAATGCAAACCAGTATGTTTTTGTATGCATGGGGCCACCGGTCAACTCTCATCCGCCGAAATATCAAGCCAGTATAGTGACTTCAGCGGTGAAATCTGAAATATCCGGAATGAACCGCTGCTGGCAGGGCTGCTGCGGTCATGCCCGAATCGCGCAGAAACAGCTTTGCCTTTACTGCAACCGTTTCCCTGGATCGGCAAGGAGTTGAACAATTTGTTCCCGTCCTGATTCATTCTGAGTTTCCCCAGGGCCTGTTAACACTATTCAAACCATGGCTGCCTGGAGCCATTTGTTCGTTTGGCAAGGCAGAAGGAGCGTTGTGTAACCATTCTACACGAGCGACTGATAACACCGTCAAACGGAAAAATGGCCCGGCCCTTCGGGGTTGACCCTGCAAAAGCGCCACTCGGTGTTGCTCGTTGCTCATTTGGAATAACCAAAGGTCGCGCATCGCGCCTTGATTGGCGTTTTGACAGGGGCAACAGCTATGATTTGCATCGTGTTAACAGACCCTAGTTATCAGACTTCAAACGTATGCCACGGCGTTTCGGAGAAACCTTACGCTTTTTGGCAGACCTGACAACCTTCTTTTCCGTGGCCCCGGAGGGCTTGGTTGTCCTGGCTGGCGCAGATTTTGTGCTGACTGCTGGTTTGGCCCGAGTCTTTTTGGCCGGTGAACCGGCCTTGGTTTTAGCTGCTTTTTTTGATACTGGTTTTTTAGCAGCCGCCTTCACACTGCTGGATGTAACTGTCTTTTTGGCGCCGGTCTTTTTAGCCGGCGTTTTCACCTGTTTCTTTTTCGCCACCTTGCCGGGACTGCCGCCTGGCGCCTTTTTAACAGCTGAACGGGTCGCCTTGGCGCTGCCTGCCTTGGTTCCGGAAACGGCTTTTTTCACAGGCGACTTTTCAGGTTTTTCGGCAACAGCTGGTTTTGCGCTGGCGCTTGCTGTTTGCAATGGCTTGACGCCGGTTTTCTGCAATGGCTTGGCGCCCGTGGAAGCTGGCGGTTTCGCCCCGGCGCCATCAACTGATTTTGTCAATGGCTTGGCACCCAGCGGTTTCACCCCAGTGGAGCCCAAGGGTTTGGCGCCCAGGGGTTTTACACCGAGCGGTTTGGCTCCGGCCCCGGTTTTGGCCAGTGGTTTTGCTCCCCCGCCCAAAGGCTTGGCGCCTGCCCCAAGGGGTTTGACGCCCGCGCCAGACGTCGCCAAAGGCCTGGCTCCGCTATCCAGGGGCTTGGCGCCTGAACCGGCGGCCAACGGTTTGACTTTGGAAGGCTTTTTGGCTGCTCCCGCTGGCTTTCCGCCTCCCGGGCCATCGGGTTCGGGCTCTCCATCAGCAGGTTTGACCGGCCTTGGACACAACCCTGCCGCGCAAGTGATACAGCCCATGGGTATGACGATCAACGTCAACAGGGTAGCGACAAACACGCCGAAGAACAGAGATACAGCCATACCCTGAAAGATGGGATCACTGAGAATCACGCTTACGCCCAGCATAAGGGCTACAGCGGTCAGCACGATGGGCCGCATTCTGACCTGCCCGGACTTGATGACCGCTTCCATGGGATCCACGCCATTGGCGATCTGTTCCCTGGCAAAGTCCACCAGCAGTATCGAGTTACGTACGATGATACCCGCCAGCGCGATAAAACCGATCATGGATGTAGCGGTGAATTCCGCACCCCATATCCAGTGGCCAGGAATAATACCGATCAGGGTCAGCGGTATCGGGCTGATGATAATCAGCGGAATCAAAAATGTCTTGAACTCAACCACCACCAGTATGTAGATCAGCAATATCGCGGCCATGAATGCTGCGCCCATATCACGGAAGGTAATATAGGTTACGCGCCATTCGCCATCCCAGGTCACCACGGACTTCGAATCATCAGGCGGCGGAGTAATGGTCCAGCGTGTTTTGAGTTTGACGCCGTCGGGGGCAATGTAATCTTTAAGCAGGCCAGGCCATTTGATCAGACCCCAGAGCAGTTCCGCCCCGCCCACTTCCTTTTGAGCGTAGATGGGAGCAGCCAGACGGCCAGTGACTTCGCCGGTCACCCACTCCAGGTGGCGTAAATCCTTGTGATAAACAATCGGATCTGACACAACTTCAATGAATTGACCCAGCTCATGCAGCGGGACTGTTGTTCCACTGGGGGTAGGTATGGGCAAATTGCTCAGGTTACTGGGAATTGCCCTTTCTTCCAGAGGCGCCTGTATGACTATATAGGTCGGCTCCAGCGAGCGCCCCAGCTTGACATCGGCCACCTTAAAGCCGCCCATGGTCATCATCAAAGCGCGATTGATCGTTTCTTCCGTAATACCCCGGCGCATCGCCTTGTCGCGATCAACCACAAAACGCAATTGTGGGTGCGGCTCTTCCATCAGGGTATCTTCATCAGTAATATTTTCCGCCTGTTCAAATATTTGCTCCATATCCCGCGCCACCTGGCGGCGGATCTGGGGCGTCGGGCCATACACCTCGGCTACTATGGTCTGTAATACCGGCGGACCGGGCGGCATTTCGACAACAGCAATCTTTGCACCCAGTTTCTTGGCGATCGGCCTCAATAATTCGCGCGTAGCCACCGCGATGGCATGGCTGGTTCGCTCCCGCTCTTCCTTGTCCAGCAACTTGATCTGGATATCCGCTTCCCATGGATTCTGGCGCAGATAATAGTGCCGCACCAGGCCATTGAAATTATACGGTGACGCAGTACCCACATTGGACTGTAAATCAACGATCTCGGGTACTTCCTGGCGCAGTTTTTCCACCAGTTGGCTGGTCACGCTGGCGGTTTCAGTCAATGCCGTGCCCGCCGGCATGTTGACGACAACATTGTATTCCGGCTTGTTGTCGTACGGCATCAATTTGACCGTTACATCCTGGGTATAGAACAGCAGGCAGGACAAGGCAAACAGCACCAGGATGCCGAGCAGGGTCAGCCAACTGACAAGCCGGCTTCCCAGTACCCAGCGTATTAACGAGCCGTACCACTGACCCAGTTTCTCCTGTTGCTTCTTTTCCCTTTTTTCTGCGCGGTGCAGGGTCTTCATGGACGGTCGCAGCTTGTAGACCAGCCACGGCGTAAACACGAAAGCAGCGAACAGCGAGAAAACCATCGCCACCGTACCCAGCTTGGGGATAGGCGCCATATACGGCCCCATCATGCCGCGCACCGCAGCCATAGGCAGCAAGGCCGCCACCACCGTGAACGTGGCAATGATGGTCGGGTTGCCCACCTCGCGCACGGCATCTACTGCAGTGGCTATGTCGGTTTTGCCGGCCTCCAGCCAGCGCCGGTAGATATTCTCCACCACCACCACTGCATCGTCCACCAGAATGCCGATGGAAAATATCATCGCAAACAGGCTCACCCGGTCGATGGTCATACCCAGCATCCATGCGCCAAATACGGCAAACAGAATGACGATGGGAATAACGATTGCCGCAACAATGGCGGGGCGCAGGCCCAGGGCGAGGAAAATCAGCAGTACCACCGCGCCGGTTGCAACAAACAGCTTGAAGATCAGTTCGTTGACCTTGTCCTGCGCCGTTTTTCCGTAGTCGCGCGTATAAGTGACATTGACGTTGTCGGGAATCAGCCAGCCTTTCAGCCGCTCGACTTTCTCGCGTATCTTGCGCGTTACATCAACCCCGTTTGTGCCCTTCTTTTTGGCCACGGCAATCGTTACCGCAGGCTCGCCATTGGCCACCGGCCCTTCTTCATGGGCCTGGCCGGTAAAATGCTGAACAATGCGACGGGTTTCTTCCGGACCGTAGGATACATCCGCGACGTCACCCAGATAGACGGGAGAACCGTTATGTATACCGACCACCAGTGCAGCCACATCCTCGGCGCTTTGCAAAAAACGTCCCGAGTAGACTTTGAAGTTGCGCCCGCTCAGTTCGAATTCCCCGGCTGTAGCCTCGGAATTGGCCGCCTTGATCGCGCCCGCCACATGATCCAGCGTCACCCCGTAAGAGGCCAGTTTGGCGGGCGTTATATTGACGCGTAT